>JBILFE010000007.1:0-16832 GCA_044351705.1 Luteolibacter sp.
TTCCTCAGTGGTTTCTTTGCCGCGATTTACCCCAATATCAGGGAATTGAACTTGCTCGCCCCCGTGGCCATTGTCAGGTCGAATGCTGAGTTCTGACCATTACGCACCCAGCGCGGGTGCCAGAGCGTGGAAAACGAGTTGGAGACCCACCGCATCGACAACCTGCGAAAAGTGCCTGCAGCGGTGAGGTTTCTGTATAGACATCATCCACTAGCGCCGATAGATCACGGAGGGTCACTGAGGTTCCTCACGGACCAGGGCGGAGGGCGGCACGTTTGCGACGAGGCGAGGGTTGTTCTTCTGGCGTTTGCGCAGGTCGCGCAGCAAGGCATCCACATCATCGCCGTGTTCGGCCATGATGGCCCGCTTGTGGCGGCGGACCTCGGCGATGACCTCGTCAACGACGGGTGTGGGTTGGTCACTCGGTTTCATGGTAGGATCTCCTCTCGCCGTCTCATCAAGGGTCTGTTGGGAAGGTTGGGACGGAAGAAATGCGGGATGGGCTAGCCAGCCCCAGATCCGGCTTGGGAGCGTGCGTGCCCTGCAGCGCCCAAGCGTAAACCTGGAGCAGTTGTTGGGCTTTGGCCGCCCAAGTGAAATGGGCGCGTACATGGCGTTGGGCACGCAGGCCGGTGCCATGGACGCCGGCCGGATCCGCCGCCAGGTCGGTTAGAACCTGCCGCAGCGCGTGGATAATCGCCGGCCGTCCGCCCATCGGCACGACCGTGCCGCAGCCTTGCGGGATGAGTTCGGCCGGGCCGCCGTAATCGATGACCACGGGTGCCAAGCCCATGGCCATGGCTTCCAAGACCACCCCGCCACCAAATTCACGCACGCTGGGGAACGCGAATACTTGCGCCTTTGCCAGATGCCGGCGCACCTGTGCGTGGGCGACCCAGCCGGGGAATGCCACCGCGTCGCCAAGGCTCTCCCGCGCCACGAGCGCTTTGAGTTCCGGTAGCTGGGGACCATCGCCGATGATTTCGAGGGTCATGCGGCCGGCGCGTATCAAGGGCGCCGCCGCTTCTATCAACATGTCGGCACCCTTGTAGGGAACCAGGCGGCCAAGAAAGGCGGCGTGCAGCGGTTCGCCCGCGGCTGGTCGGTTAGGCTCGACAAATACCTCCGGGAAACGCACCGGATCAATGGCATTCTCGGGCAGCCAGATGGCTTTTTTTTCGAGTGCGGCGTGCCGTTCCGTGACTTCGCCATAGGTATGGCGCGAGGCCAAAACCAGCGCGGAGGCAAGTTGGCGGGTCGCCTTCAATCCGGGCAACAGGCGGTAGAGGTCGCGAAAATAGCCGAGCCATTCGCGTTCGGCGCGGCGGATTTGATCAAAGCCGGCGGGCCACGGGATGCCGCCATTGAGCGGGCCCAACACGAGCGGCACGCCGATGGCCGCGAGGCGTTTGGCGAGAAAGCTTGGCGTGGTGGGGCTGAGCGGGGTGATGCGGTGGACCAGATCAAACTCACCCGCCTTGAGCCGCGCCGCGAAATGCCGCCACACCTTGCGCTCAAACAACGGATAGGCCAGGGTGGCCAGAGCCGAGTGAATCGTCCAGCCGAGGCTGGTGCCGCCGCGCAGGACCGTGGCAATCCTGAACGCGATGCGTTGGGCGGGGTTGGTGATGGCGGTGAATGAGCCGGGACTCACCCCGGCTTGCAGCAGCGAACTTTCATTGCGGCTTTCCGTGACGAGATGGGCATCGCAGACCTCGGCCAGCGCTTGGCTTAGCGAGTAGCCGATGAGGGCGACACTGGTCAATTCGGGATTGGCAGCCTCGGCAATGATTAGAACACGCAATTTTTTCATGGTGGATAATGATGGCCGGCGCTTATGCCCGGAGCCGTGCCCACAACTTGCGGGAGATGGTTCCGGCCCGCTGCCAGCGGGCCATGACATGCGCCTCAATGACGGAGCGGGTTTGGCGTGACGCCTGGAATGATGGCGGCAAGGGCGGCACTTCCCAGCTGTGCTGCACCAGCCATTCAAGCAGTGCGATGACATGCGGCAGGTAGAAGAGGTTGCGGGGCAACCAGCGGACCCATGGCTTGGGCGATCCCATGAAATGGGCGATGTGATGGTGGTGTTTTGCCGCCAGCCGATAAGCCGCCACCTCAGGCGCGAAGTCCGCAAAGGCCAGCAGCGAATTCAACACCGATTCATCGGTTAGAAAATAGGCCGGCTTGCGGGCATCCAGCGTGCCGCATGCCGGATCGAGCACCTTGTGGATCTGCCGGTCCCAGTGTGCGAGAAAGGGTTTGAACCTCGCATGCATGATGAAAACGTTGGACGGTACCATGGCGTCGATGCGCGGCGTGGTGCGTTCCCCCACATCGGCGCGCCAGCTATCCAGAATCACCCGCGGCAGACCGCCGGGGGGTTCGCCACGTTGATAGAACCGGCGCAGATCCGCGCTCGTTTCCTGCGGCGTGCGCATGCGGGCCTGGATTTGCCCGTTGAGCGGAATGATGCATTCATTGAGGTCGCCAATCACCAGACAATCCGAATCCAGCCAGCCGATGTATTCTCCCTCAACCTCGACCATGGCTTCCGCCTTGCGACAATGCAGCCCGTACGGACTGGTCTTGGTGAATTTCCGGAGTTCCACGCGGCTGAATTGTTGCAGGCATCGTTCGGACTCCGGGTTGAGGCCGGTGTGGAATATAACCAGCCGCTGGCCCAAGTGGCCGCGTTCCACCGAGGCCGCCAGCAGATAGAGGCCCCAGAAGTAGTTCTGGTCGGCGGCGGTCACGAGCGTTAGATCAGTGGGGGGAACCATGTCCGGTGCTAGATTTGGGGGGGCTCTTTGTCAAGGTGAATCCAAGGAGTTGAATCGGCTCTTCCCACGGCCTTCATCCCAAAAGCACTTTTCTAGCAGCCAGAAAAAGACACATGAAAACACCACGGATATGACCTGTAACCTGACCGTCGGTCCCATCAGCGCCGTCCCCGAGGTCACCTCGTCGTTCACCATGCTCGGGCTGATCTCCAGCGGCTTGCTGCTGCGTCGGCGCTCGCAGGGCTTGCGCTGATTCCCTGATCCCTTTGTCCTCGGGGAGCTCCGCCATCTTGGCGGCAGGATTTGGCATCCTGCCAAATCCTCTTCGGGGGTGGACGCCGATTTCAGAAACCACGCCATGCACCAAGAGTCTCCGGCAGGATGCCGGAGACAGCCGCCAAGATGGCGGCGCTTCCCGCAGACGCAGATTTACAGGGTGACAGATCAAAAGAACTTCGAGCGGCGGGCGGAGGTGCTGCGGCGGGACGTCGCAACCACCGTTTACGGCACTGGCCACTCGCCGCGCTCTTCGAGGAGCTTGCGCAGGAAGACGCGATCCATGGCGTCTTTCTCGCGGTACGTCTGCTTGGTTTTCCACAGCAAGGTGGGCGAGGCAAAGGGGATTTTCACGCCGAAGTGCTCACGGAATTGAATCATGTCTTTGGCGTCATCATAGGTCAGTCCGCATGCCTTGGCCATCAGATCGACGGCGAATTCATCGCAAATCCGCACCACCACATAGTTCGCGATCTCTCCCGGTCCCAATTCGAGAATCGCTTGATCGGGCAAGTCAGCTAGGGCATCCCGCACTTTCGCATCATTTTCCGGAGAAGTATCAACCAGAAGATCAATGTCCATGGTGGCACGGGTGTAGCCAGCGGCAATGATGGCAAACCCGCCGATGACAATATACTTGGCTCCCAGCTCGTTCAGGCTATTGGCCAAGCGTGCCAGATCCTCGCCGGAGGGCGGGCGGGTTTCTTCTAGCGGAGTTGGAGATTCATCATCCATTCGTCGGCGGCTTGATGTGAGGTGAACCGATAGACCCCCCGTTTGACCCGGAACGGACGCTGTCTGAGCTGCGTGGCAAGGGCATTGAGTTTGGAAGCCGCCACTAACGATGCACTTCCCTCGGCAGGGGGACGGCGCTTGCCGACCACCTTGGTCCGCGGATCGCCTGCTTCAATAAGTTCATTCATGGGTTGAGGCTAGAGCGGGATTGGCCGATGGCAAGGGAAAAAGCGGCAGGAAAAGGGCGGCGGGCAGGATGCCGGAGACAGCCGCAAAGATGGCGGAATTCTCTACTATTTATCTGTCACCATGTACTAAGGCAGCCGTTAAGTCAGTGCGGGCTGGTGATCAGGGTGCGGATGGTGGCGGCAAAGGCTTGGCCAAAGGCCGCCAGCGACATGGAGTCGCGGACCCTGGCGACCAGCGCGGCGGCCGGGGCCGGCCGGCCTTGTTGGATGAATTGGGCGAGCGTGCTTGCGAGTGCGGCTGGGTTGTTAGGCTCGCAGCGCCAGGCGGCGGGCAGCAAGTCCCTCATGCCGTCGCGATCACTGGCGAGCACGGCGGTGCCCGATGCCAGTGATTCTAACATAACCAGCGGCAGACCTTCGTAGCGGGAGGGAATGACCAGCGCGTCGAGGGCATGATAAAGAAGTGCCGGGTCGCACCACGGGAGGATGGTGGCGGCGAGCCGGTGACGATCAATGAGGGCCCGCAGCGCAGCCACATCCGGTCCCTCGCCGGCAAACACCAGGTGGCAGGCCGTTGCGAGCGCAGGCTCGGCGGCGACGGCTTGCACAAGCAGGTGTTGTTGTTTCTGGCGGAACTCGATGCGCCCGACCATGCCGAGGCGGATTTTGTCCTGCGGCAGATTGAGTTGGCGGCAGGCGCTAACGGGGTCGCCGGGTTGGAAGCGCGCGGTGTCGATGCCATTGTACACGATGTGGATGGGGGCGCTGGCACCGCGGTGGTGGAGGAGCTTGGCCATTTCATCGCTGATGGTGATGAAGGAGTCCGGCACTTGGAACAGACCCTTGGCAAACACATCTCGCAGCGCGCCCAAGCGGGCACCCATGGCCGCGTTGGAATGAGGCACGGGGATGTAACTGGCAGAAGGGATTCCGGCGCGACGGGCGGCGAGCAGTGCAAGCGACGAGTGTTCGATGTTGCCCTGGATGGCGACGACGAGCGCGGGATCTAACTGGCGGAGCCGGTTCGCCAGAGTGCGGCTGCGGGATGGCCGCAACCGGTTGCGCAGGGCCTCCAGTTTGGACGAGTGGTAATCCAGGGGGATGAGGGTGAGTTGCGGATGCCGGGCGGCGATGGCGGTGACCTGCTCGCAAAGTTTGGTGTTGGCACCGGCAGCCAGAAAATGGACCGCGCCGGGAAGCTGCTCGAGCACGGCCGTCACCCCTAACAGAGTCATGACTTCATGGCCGCCAAACACTGGACTGTCATCGTAGAACAGGATGCTCATGAATCGCGCTGATGGAATTTCCGCCCGGCGTGATGACCGTCACGCCGGCCGAGGCGTTGGGCAAGGCGCACGCCCAGGGCGTGGGGCAGACCGCCGAGGCGGTGCTGGCGCAGGCACCAGTTGGCATCGCGCCAGGCATCGGCGCACCACCCGGCGAACACCCCGGCACTCCCGTCGCTGGTGCCGGCGGCGGCCATCGCCTTGGCGTCGCCGAAGGCACGCTTGTAGGACTGGCGCAGGGTGTAGTTATGGGAATGCATGACCACCGAGGCGGGCGCGAAGCGGATATCGAGCCCGTGTTGGACCAGACGGCGGGTCCATTCGTCATCCTCGGCGTATTGCAGGTCCTCGCGGATGGGATGCCTATCTAACACCTCACGGCGGGTGACGCAACTGACCATGCTGAAGAAATGATCCCAGGCTGCGGAGACCCGGTTAGGTCCGAAGCAGCGCTCGTAATCATGGGCAAACACCGCCTGGCAATCCGGCCGCGCAATCTGCCGTGAAAACGCCGCGCCAAAGTTGGCGCTGGCGAGGCCGGGTGCCAGCAGTTCGCTTAGCCAGGAGGTGCCCACCGGTGTGGCGTCGGCATTCAGATAGATGATCCACTCATGCGCCGCCGCGCGGGCCCCCTGGTTGAGGACCACCCCCGGCACGTAGCTGCCTGGCGGGATTTGGATGAGCTGAGCGGACTTGGCGGCCTGGATGATTTCAAGCGAGCCGTCGCTCGAACCGGAATCAATCACGATGAGTTCGATGTCCCCCGCAAAGTCCTGCGCGAAGAGTTGGCGGATGGTGTCGCCGATGGCCCACGCCTCATTGAAGCTGCGCATGACCACGGACACGGCGGATGGCAGGGGATTCATCGGTGGCGGGATTCTGCTAGTTGGTAGATTTGCTCCAGTTGCGTGTTCACCGCCGCCCAAGTGTAGTGCGCGCGCACTTTCGCGCGGCCCGCGGTGGCAAGCGCGTGGCGCAACCCGGACGCGGCGGCGAGACGCCCGAGGGCCGCCGTCAACGCGGCGGCGTCGCCCGCCGGAAAATGCAGGCCGTCTTGCTCATGGCTGACGAGTTTGGCCAAGCCACCGATGTTGGACGCGATGACGGGCAGGCCGGCGGCCCACGCCTCAAGGATGACGATGCCGAAAGGTTCGTGGCGGGAGGGCAACACGAACGCATCCAGGGCGCTGAGCAGATCGCGGTGGCGCACGGATTCCGCCACCACCGCCGGATGCAGCGTCACCAACGCCTCCAACTGGTGCCGCCCGATGAGAGCCTCGATTTCCTGAAGATAACCGGGTGCGGTGACCGGCCCGCCTAACAACAGCCGGAACGCTTGCCGCGGCTGCGCCGCCACCAGCGCCGCAAACGCCTCGACTAACAAAAGTTGGTTCTTTTGGGGATCGATGCGGCTGAGGCAACCGAAGCCGATGGCATCGTCCGGCCAGCCCAGCGCCTGGCGCCCGGCGGCGCGCTCGCCACCGGCGAAGGCTTCCGGGGTGACGCCGTTGGGCAGATGATAGACCCGCTGGTGACCAAGCGCCGCCGTGGCCTTTTCGTATTCGGAAAATCCGACGCAGAGCACGGCGTCGGCCTCCTCCAACAAGTGGCGCGAACGGAACAGCGCGCCGAAGGGTTTGCCCCATTCGCAGTGGCCTTGTTGGGCCTCGACGATGGCAGCGGCCTCGGCGGCAGGCACGTCAAAGATGTTGCCATGGAGGGTGACGACGCAGGGTTTGTTGCGCAGCCGCGCGGCGGTTAGAACAGCGCCACCCATGCGCTTGAGGACGTGGGCATGATAGATGCGGACGTCGCGCGCAGCCAGCAAATGCCAAAACAGATCGAGCGAGAGCAGGTTGCCGCCTTTCTTGTCGAGCGCGTGGACATCGGCCCGGCTCAGCCCGAAAAACGGATAGCAATAGCGGTAGCGGCGGATGGGAATGTTGCGCCAGACTTCGCGCCGGATGGGGGCGAGGGCGCGTGAGGTGTGGATTTCCGGGTGCTGGCCGCTGGCCTGCTGTTGTTTGCACAGATTGTAGATGACGCTCTCGGTGCCGCCCCATTCATCAAGGGCGAAGCGCCGCGGGATATGCAGAATGCGGGACATGCGGGATGGAATCACTAAATGTTAAATTCTAAATTCTAAACGAAGAGAAATAGTTAGAGTGCGGCGGCGCGCATGACCGGGAAGATATCCGGCAGCGCTGCGACGGGAAGGGTTTCGGTGTTGGATAGCCAGGCGGCGGCGCTGTCCGCGTGCTCGGGAGCGTAGCCGTGCATGGCGGTGACCTTGCGCTGGTTGAGAAATGACGGCACCAACAGCGAACCGGTCGGCAACAGATAGAAAAGCTCGCCGTATTTGCGGTCATCAAACAGGCAACCATAACCGGCCAGCCGTTCGTCTGTTAGGATCTCGCCGTCCGCTTGCTCACTCAGCCAGGCGGTGGCGGTGGCGCGACTGGCCGCGTCATTGAACCAGAAGCGGGCCATGGTGGAGTCCCACACGGCGATATAGTCGCGGCCGAATTTGAGGCCGAGTTTTTCCCAGCGCGGCAGGAGGTCGGAGCAGACCTGCACATCGGCCATGCCGTGATCGCTGAAGAGATGCAGGCGCACCTCGCGGTAGTGCCTCGCCGCGAGGTCGGCGAGGGCTTGGAGGTTGGCGTCGAAGTGCTCGAAGGCGGCATCCACTTGCGGGTGCGCGATGCCGAATTTGTGCATCACCGCATCGAGCCGCGCAGTGAACAGATAGAGCAATTCGACATCACCCTTTTCGATCTCGCGGCGGGCGTGGGCGATGTTGTCAGGATCGGTGCGGCGCCAGTCGGAGCGCACCCAGGGCTTGCCGGATTGTTGCCAATGCTCGAAAATGGTGGTTTGGCCGCCGTTGATGCCACCGGGCTGATAGATGTCCTTTTTTTCCGAGTAATCCAGATAGGGCAACTTCGAGAACGGCACACTGTAGAGCTGGAAGTAGCCGGTGTAGCCGTGGTGGCGGGCGATGAATTTGGAAACCTGGTTGCGAATGCGGTGATGGCCGGCAATGATTTCGGGCAAAAACCCGAGGTGCCGCAGCGCCCCAAACGGCGAGCGCCCGGCCGCCTTGATGAAAAACGAAAAGTGACGGTGGGCGGCGGGCAGCGCGCCGGTTAGAATCGTCGGATCGCAAGTCGAGGAATACCCCAACAGGGTGTCGCAGCGGTTGCGCACGGGCAGCAGGTTCTCGGCGAAGCGGCGGCGCGAGGCCATCGCCCAGCCCAGGGCGTCGGCGAAAATGAAGATGTCGATGCGGCGCTTCATGCGTCCGGGGTGGCGGTGAGTTGGGTGATGAGTTGGATGAGCTGGATGGGTGAAAACGGCTTGCCGAAGACCGTGTGGGCGCCGGCCTTGCGCAGGTCCTCGATGACGGAGGGGGTGGCACGCCCGGTGACGAAGATGACGGGCAGGTGTTCACAGCCGGGGATTTGGTGGAGTTCATGCATGACCTCCGGACCGCTGATGCCGGGCAGTTCGAAGTCCAGGATCACCAGATCCGGGCGTTCGTGTTTGGCACTTTGGATCACCCCGTCACCGGTGGTGAAGAAGCTGCCGCGGAATTGGTTGCGCTGGAAATGCAGTTGATAGAGTTTGGAAATGACGATGTCATCTTCGGCAACAAGGATGCGTTTCATTGGGGTATATCAAGGGTTATGAGGGTGCAGTCGTCCTCCAGATTGGGGCCGTATTGGTCGCGGATACGTTCGCGCAGGCGGGTCCATAAATCAATCGGTGGCGAGGTTCGATCTTGGTCCATGTGATTGACAAACCGTTGCCAGCCGAAGTCTTCGTTCTGACGGTCCCATTCATAGCAACCATCGGTGACGAAGACCAGACGTTCGCCGCCTGCCAGGGCGACGCGATCATTGGCGTAGATGACCGCGGCAAGAATACCGATCGGCGGCCCGGAGGGCTCGAAAAACGTCCGGGTCCCGTCCGCTTGATAGAAAAACGTCGGACAGTGGCCGGCGCTGGCATGCTCGAGGGTTTTGCCATCCGCGGAGAGTCGCGCGATGGCACAGGTGATGAACATGGTGAGATTGCCAAGTTGGTTGCAGAGCGTGCGGTTGATGGTTTCCAAGATGCCGTTGGCGGTGGGAATATGCAGTGACAGGTCAAAGGCCGTGCGGAAAATGCTGGCGAGCAGGGCGGCGGACACCCCTTTGCCCATGACATCGATCATGGCGATGACGAGGTTGCCTGCCGTATCGGTCTTGGCGATGGCGTAGTCACCGGCGATGCTGAGCGAGCTTTCCTGATAGATGGAGACCAGCCAGCGCTCTGAGATGGGCGCGGGCAGGATCGGCAGCAGCGACTTCTGGATTTCGACGGCGATTTCAAGTTCCCGCAGATCCTTCTGTGACTCGTCGCGGATGTTGGACAAATGGTCGTTGGCGCAGGCGATGCCACACAGGTCGGCGAGGGTACGCAGCGTGCCAAGGGAACGGCTCTTGGACTCGGTGATGGCGGGCTTGCGCAGGGCAATGAGCGCGCCAAAGTGAATGCCGCCGGCGATGATTGGAAACACGCAACCCGCACCTATCGAGCGGAGCGCGCGGACGTCGATGGCTTGGCTGACAAGATCCTCAATATTTTCCCAGACGGTTTCACGGGTGAGGGTGCCGAGGGTTCTGAGGGTTGGATCGACGTCGCTTTGATCGAGGAACCAGGCGGCCGCGCCAAGGATGTTGCGGAGGGTCTCCGGCAGGGTGGGTGAGCCTTGGAAAAAAATCCGGTCGAGCGGATGCAGCGAGATGAATTCATCGAGTGAGCTGCCGATGAAATCCCGCAGATTGCCACTTTCGATCAGGTTGCCCGTCAAGCGGTGGAACACGGAGAGACTCTCGTAGCAGGCTGAGAGTTCGTCGAGCACGCTGTCGAGTTCCGGATTGCTCAGCAGCGGCAGTCCTTGGTTGGGGTAGAACTTCAGCACTTCCAAGCGGAAGCCGTTAGGGCCGCGCCACCAGTGGCGTTCGTCCGTGGCGCTGGCGATGGTGAACAGGCCGCGCCCGGTTTCTGAGAGCGGATCGGCCGGGAGTGACGGCGCTAGCAGCACGGCATCCGGCGGGCCTTGGCCGGGGTCTTGGGCGGAGAGGACGATCGCATTATGGGTGATGCTCCACTCCACACTGATGGATTGGGCGGGGTCGTTGCAGGCGCCGTGCTTGAGGGCATTGATCAGCAATTCTTGAAACACCAGTTCCCATTGCCCCAGATCGGCTTCGGTCAATTCGCCGTTGGAGATGGTGCCGATGAAGCGCTGGCGCAGCGGCTCAACCAGCTCCGGCAGCGCTGGGATGGTGTAGCGGACGGATTCGCTGGGCGCGGGCAAGAGTTGTTGCAAGCTCATGGGAGCTGGGTGGGCGGGGTTAGATCGGCGGCTTTCAGGCTACGGGTGAAATTGGCGATGGCGGCGCCAAGGGCGGCGGCAGGCAGCGTCGCTTGATAGACGGCATGTACGGCCTCCTCGGGGTCGGCCGGAGTGTGGCAGCCCTGGCTGTCGGCATAGGAAAACACCCCGATGGGTGCGTGGCGAAGCACATTTTGCCAATCCTCGGAAAGGGTCCCTAACTGCCCGGCGGTTCTGGGCAGCACGCCATAGAGAGGGAGTTTGCCTTGCCAGACCAGAGGCAGCCAGGCGGCGCGGTTGCTGAGGCCGGCGGCGGGATCGCCGGGCAGCGTGCGGCCGTCAAAGGTCACGAAGGAGGTGGAGGCGGTGGCGGAGGCTCCGAGCCGCAGGTACAACAGCAACGCGTGCAGCCGGTCCTTGAGCGGGACGATGCAAGCGGGTTTGTCGAGCGTGGCAACCAGGTGGGGTTCGATCTGGTCGAGTCTCACCTGGTGCTTCAAATTGAAAAGGATGCCATGGTCCAGCAGGCAGTGGTCGAGGGCGGTGACAGGGCCGAGGAATGAGTTGGCGGCCACGTGTGAGTATGCCACGCTGTTGGCACCAGTAATAACGCAACCGGGCCCGATGATGGCATACGGACCGATCTCGCAGCCCGGGCCGATGAACACATTGTCACCGATGAAATACGGCGCGATGAGCGTGGCCGCAGGATGGATTTTGCAGGAATGCCCGATGCTAACAAGATTGAAATCCGGTTCGCCTGCGATGCGCTCAAGCCAGGCTTGTTCCATCGCGGCGGCGCGGGCGATAAGCTCCCAACCGTTGCTGGGCGCGGGCGGCGGCGCGGCGACACCTGGCAACCAATCCACATGAATGGCAGAGGCAGGCGCGGCGGCGGTGGAAGAGATCGCGGTGAACTCGGTTTTGACAGGCCAGAGGGCGGACTCATCTAACAATCGGCGCACGGCGGCCGGGCGGTCGGCGGCGAAGACATGGACGGTGGTGGCACCCTGGTTCACTGCGTGATCAAGCCAATGATGCAGCAGGCACTGATCGCCGATGGTCCAGAGGCCGAAGGGCACGGGCGAGCGGCGGACCGTGTCCATCTCGCCCCAATCGGGCAATACCAACTCCAGGCGTTCGGAAGACATGACGGGGTGGTGGTGAAATGTTAGTAAGCGCCTTTGCCAAACAGCACGGCGGGCACGGTTTTAAGCAGGATGAGGATGTCGTAGGACACACTCGAGGAGCGGATGTATTGGAGGTCGAGGCGGACCTGGCCCTCGAAGTCGATGTCTGCGCGGCCGCCGATTTGCCACAGACAGGTGATGCCGGGTTTGACCCGCAAGCGGCGCAGATGGGACGCTTTGTAGGTGGCGACTCCCCGCGGCACCGGCGGGCGCGGGCCAACCAGGGACATCTCACCACGCAGGACGTTGTAGAACTGCGGGAACTCGTCGATGGAAAGTTTGCGGATCCATTTACCGACCTTGGTGATGCGCGGATCGTCTTTCATTTTGAAGGTCACCCCGGCCTGGCCGTGCTGGTTGGCATCCAGCAATTGATCCTTGATTTTGTCGGCATTGACCACCATGGAACGGAATTTCCAAATTCCGAAGAGGTGGCCGCCGGCACCGACGCGTTGCTGGCAGAAGAAGACCGGGCCGCGGTCTTCGAGTTTGATCAAGATGGATGTTAGAATGAAGATCGGCGCAAACACGCACAGCGCGGCCAGCGCGCCGACGATGTCGAGCCCACGTTTCAGGGCCCGTGCCAACAGGACGGTGCCGCGCCAAATGAGGATCTTGCGGCGGGCGTCTCGGCTCCAGCGTTCGAGGGTGCCGTCCTGCACGGTTTGACTCCAGTAATTGGCCGGGTCGATCTTCATTTCGTGATTTGTGAACTATGGGCTTGCCTTTGGAAAGCCTGCATTGCATTTTCCACAAGGTATTTTTCGCGTGCTGCTGCACTTCTCATCAACCTAACAAACTCCGCAAACACCATGATCGTTGAATCCCGATTGGAAAGTGATGGCACGCTGGTACTGACCATCATGGCCAAGACCTTGACCAGCACCGATGCTGCGGAGTTCAGGGAAACCGCGAAATCGGCCATCGTGAGTTCCGCTGGCCGGGTGGCGGTGGATTGTTCGCAGTTGGAGTTTATCGACAGTTCCGGCGTGGGCGCGCTGCTCCATGTCAATAATTTACTGCCCGAGGCCCGGCGGCCGGTCCGGCTCACCAAAGTCGGTCCGAAGGTGCTGGCCACCTAGGAGTTGATGCGCGTGCACCGCCAATTTGAGCTGGATCCAGGAACTTAAAACCCGCCCGAGGTGATAACCGGACGATATTTCGAAGGCGATCACCCCGAGTTGGAGCGGCGGCTGGAGCAACATTTGGCGCGAATGCGCCAGGCGTTCGATGCGCAGGGCTGGCGTGGGGCCTTGGTGCTGGGTGGCGGCTACGGTCGCGGCGAAGGCGGCGTGATGCTGGAGCACGATGCCATGGGCTTCTCTAACGATCTGGATTATTTTCTGTTTGATGCCGCGCCGGGCACGCCGGGTTTGGAGGCGTGGTGTCGCCAGATGGAACGCAGCGAAAGCACCGCCTTAGGCATTGACGTGGAGATCAAGTGCCTGCGGCCGGACGCGCTTGGCGACCCGAGTCGCTCGATGATGTTTGCCGATCTGGTGGCCGGCCACGTGGTGGCGGCGGGGGATGCCGGCTTTCTGGCACGCTGGCGCGAGAGCCTGGATTTTTCCCGGATTGCGCCCGAAGAGGCGACGCGCTTGTTGTGGAACCGCGGCAGCGGACTGTTTTTTGCCCGCTGCCAATTGGGCGGCGATGCTGCCGCGATGAAGTTCGTCATCCGCAATCACGCCAAGGCCAAACTCGCGTTGGGCGATGCCTGGCTCTGCTTGCACGGACAATACACGTCAAAATGCCGCGCGCGCGCCGCACGCCTTGCGGCGGCGGAGTTGCCGGCGGAGTTCGCGGGATTGCGGGGGTGGCATGCGCAGGGGGTCGCCTTCAAGTTCCAGCCGTTTGCCGGAGGCCTGACCTGGCCGCATCTCGAAGCCGAATCCCAACAACTTATCGCGGCCTGGGGGGCACTGTACCTCACCGTCGAACAACACCGCTTGCAGCGCCGCGTGGCTGGTTTCCATGAGTACCTGGCTCTGCCGCGCCTGCTCCACCACTCATCCTTCACCAAAAATCTGGCCTTGGCCATGCGCGACCGGCTCCAGCGCGGCGGCTTCATCCGCCCGCTCGGCGATTACCCGCGGGCCGGTCTGATGCGGGCCCTGCCTTGTTTGTTAGGGCTGACGCCCGGCGGGGTGGCCCAAGCCGGGTGTTATCTGCCACGGCCAGACGGGGATCCATCGCGCCCCCAAACCTGGCAACCCGTGTACGCCAAGTGGTGGGCCGCTTACGCCTGATTCTATGCAACGCATGTTGATCTTCTTGCCCTATGTGCCATACCCCTTGATGAAACACTATACTTGGACCACCCTCGGCCAGCGCTTGGCGGAGCGCCTGCACACCCTCACCGCCATCTAACAATGAACACGCCGCCGCAAGAACCGCCGCTGACAGTCCTGTTAGGCCTGCCGTTTCATGATCTCACCCTCGCCGAAACCCTGGACTATTGCACCACGGCGATGCAGGACGACCACCCACGGTTCCTGGTTACGGCCAATGTCGATTTCACAACCCAAGCCTACCAAGACCCGGACTTGCGCAAAATCGTGTTTTTTGCCGACCGGGTGGTCTGCGATGGGATGCCGTTGGTGTGGCTGTCGCGGTGGTTCGGTTATCCGCTGCGCGAGCGGGTGACCGGCTCGGACATGGTGCCACAACTGTTAGCAATTTGCGCCGCACAGGGGCACTCGGTGTACTTTTTCGGCAGCGATCTGGCGACCTTGGTGGAAGCCAAGGCCATCGTCGAGACGCGTTATCCAGGGCTCAAGGTGGCTGGTCTCGACTCACCGCCGCACGGTGCGGTCATTGAATGGGACAACGAGGCGCTGTGTGCGAAGATGCGGGCCAGCGGCGCGCGCTTGTTGTTGGTGTGCCTGGGTTGTCCCAAGCAGGAACGTTGGATCTGGGCACATCACCGTGAGTCCGGCATCCCGCTCAGCATCGGCGTAGGGGCCAGCTTGGACTTCATCACCGGCAAGCAAAAACGCGCCCCGCGCTGGATGCAGAAAACCGGCATGGAGTGGTTCTGGCGCATGTCTGGCAGCCCGACGCGTCTGGTCTCGCGTTACTCCAAGGATCTGGCCTTTCTGCTGCAAGCTGCTTGGCAACAGGCACTCTCGCAACGACGCCGCAGGATTCTCGGCGGCAGCGTCCAACAACAATCGCCGCAGGAACTGCCGCAGGAGCCGCCGCTGCTGCGCATCGCATGGCGCGGTGATTTGCAAAAACGCGGCCTGACCGACGCCCCATTGCCGGAGACCATCGCGGCACCCGTCGTGCTGGATGCCAGCGGCGTGACGTTCATGGATAGTGCCGGGCTCGGCCAGTTGGCCTTGTTGATCCGGCTTTGTCGCGGCGCGCAACAGCCGTTAGTGGTGGTCCAACCTGCGGCCGCCTTCACCATGGCGGTCCGGGCGGTGCGCATGGATTCCCTGTTTCCGATGCTGGCCACGGAAGCCGCAGCGAGTGATTGGCTGCGCCAACACCATGCCAGCGGCGGCATTCACAAGCAGACGGTCGACGGCGTGGCTTGGGTCTCGTTCAACCGCCCCCTCGACGCGCTCTATCATGATGAAATGATGGCGATCCTCGAAGCCGCCATTGCCAACAATCCGCAACCGCTGCGCAAGCTGGTGGTGGATTTGAGGGAAGTGACGTTCATCGACAGCCGGGCGGTGGGCGGTTTGATCCGGCTCTGGAAAACCCTGACCGCCATGGGCGGCCAACTGTTTCTCGCAGGTGCCAATCCGACTCTGCGCGAAATCATCCGCCTGCTGCATTTGGATAAAATCATCCCGGAATGGAAAGGAGACTTCCCGATTTGAAGGTGTTGCTCTCCGCTGGCATGATTCAGGGCGGTCGCTCGGGCGTCGGTCGCTATGTCATCGCTCTGAGCGAGGCCATGGTCCGTGAGCAATCTGCGGTGGACATCCACCTCGCCGGCTTGGATGCCGACCGCGCCTTGTTTCCCTGGGTGCGCGACGCACGCTGGATTTCCATTCCTGCGGCAATGGCCGGCGGCGCGGCCAACCTCTGCTGGCACCAGTTGTGCCTCAACCGGCTGGCCAAGACCTATCAGATTGACCTCGTGCACATTCCCAGCTACCGGCGCATGCTGTGGCATTGTGTGGTGCCGCAAGTGGCGACCATCCACGATTGCGCGCCATTCATCTTGCGCGCCAAATATGATTTTGCACGCGGTTTTTTCGGTCGGGTGCTGGTGCCCATGCTGGCGCGGCGCGTCCAGCACATCATCGCGGTGAGCGAGACCACGGCTAATGACGTGGTGCGGTTCATGCGGGTGCCCGCGGCACAGGTCACGACGGTCCCCAATGGTATCGACCACCAGATGTTTTTTCCGCCGGACGCGGCAGCAATCGCGGAGTTCCGCCAGCGCAAACTCTTGCAGCAACCGTTTTTTCTCTATGTTGCCAGGCTGGAACATCCCGCCAAAAATCATCTGCGCTTGATCCGCGCGTTCGAAGCACTCGCCCAATCCGGCGCGTTCACCGGCCAATTGATTTTACCCGGTGCCCCGTGGCACGGTGCGGATGTTATCGCCCAAGCCGTCGCGGTCAGTCCCTGCCGTGACCGCATCCGGTTGGAGGGCTTTGTCGACAATGCCGAGTTGCCGCTGTGGTATGCCGCTGCGGAAGCGTTGGTGTTTCCATCGCTGATGGAGGGGTTCGGCTTGCCGTTGTTAGAGGCGCAGGCCTGTGGCACGCGCATCGCCTGCGCCGATGCCACCAGCCTGCCCGAAGTCGCCGGCCCGGCCGGCATTCTCTTCGATGGACTCGACGAGGCGTCCATCACCGCGGCCATGACCCGTCTCGCCAGCATGGACGCGACCGAACGCCGCCACCGCGAAACGCTTGGCATGGAATGGGCGGCTGGCTTCACCTGGTCATCCCACGCGGCCGCGGCGGCGCAAATCTATCGGGAAATGCTCGATACCATGACTCATAGTTAGAAAATCA
>JBILFE010000295.1:0-5237 GCA_044351705.1 Luteolibacter sp.
TTGCCATCCCGCATCACGGGCCTGTCACCCCATAGCCACCGGTGGCCCATTCATAATACTGGTTGCGCGGATGGGCACCGGTGAAAGGACCATAGGTTTTTGTTTGTCCACTGACGGTGATTTTAACGCTGTAGGATTGCCCGGCGGGGTCGTTGTTGAAATTCGTCGCGGTTTCCAGGAAAAAACCGCCCGCTGGATCGGTGGTCACGGTCTGATCATCCAGAGTGGTGCCTACGATTGCCCCGGCCACGGTCGTGGTGTGACTGCCATCCGCATAAACGACACCCTGGATGTCCACATTCGGGTTGATCCATCCGTCTTCCATCTCGGCTGCGGTCATGTCGCGGAGGCGGTAGAACCGCTTGGGCAGGTATTGGGCGTCGTTGTCATACCATTGGTTGGTCGAATCGGTCTGGCCCATCCAGATGCTTTGCTGGGGCAGCCAGCGGACTAAGTCGCGCGAGATTTCCATGACATAGTTGCGGTATGGCTCGGCGGCGGTTAGATTGAGAAACGTTCCGTTGTTGTTGCGGCCGATGGCGACATCTGGCATGGCGGGCGTGCCGGTGGTCTTGATGGAGAATTCGGTGATGGTTTGGAAGCCAGTCGCACACCAGCCATAGGTCTGGTCGATGTCCTTGACTTTGACGAAGGTGAGCCAGACCCGATAGGTGCGGCCGGGAAAGAGCGAACCAGCGGGAATGACACAGCCGTTGTCATTGGTGGGCCTTTCGCCGGGGCTGAACCACAACACCTCGTTGCCCTGTTCGTTTTCGATCTCGACTTCGATGAAGGTAGAGTCCGCGGTAGGTTCCGGATTCCAATCGGCGGGCGCGGTCCAGGAGATCTGGGTGGCGGTGGTCGGATCGATGGCTTGCAGAGCGGCTAGATTGGAGACCGTCGGCGGGGCCGGATAGTCGTCGGTGGTTCCGAGGCTGAGGGTGACGGTCTTGTTGCCGTCCGCCACGGTCGGAAGCGAAAACGAAAAATCTCCATTCGGAAAATACAGGTCGAGATGGGCTTGATCGGCATAGGTAGCCTCCGCGTAGAAGTCCGCATCCCATTCGTCGGGCCACAGCCGGGAGGTGGTGGAGTTGGCGGCGATGTTGAGAATGAGCGGTTCCTTGACGCGATTGTAGGCGGACATTGCCACCTCCGCATCGCATCCCCACATGCCGGAGGCGACGGGCGATGTGCCGGTTTGCAGATAGCCCTTGGCTTTGATCAGGAAACAGTTGGTCGCGTCGGACGAGGCCTCGGGTGGGTCAGGGGAAGTGTGGAAGGATCCCGAGCGGGTGCCAGTGAGCGGGACATCGTTGGCATCCCTGAAGCCAGTTAGATCGAGCGACCAGTTGATGTCGGTGTTGGCGGGGAGGTTGCTGCTGTACCTGCACAGGAGGATGCGGTTGCCATCGCGCCATTCGTAGGAGAAATTCGCGGGTACGAGGCCGGTGCCGGACCAGTTGATGGATTGGTGGGACGGGCTCATCGGCCGGGTGAAGCGGAACGAAACGAGCGAGTTGCCGGCGATATTCCACCCGTAGTTTGCCGGAATGGTTTCATCGAGGTCCGCATGGAGGGATTGGCCGGCCGGAGCCGTGGTGGCGATTTCAAGCTGGCTCGTCCGGCTATACCCGGCAAAGACGGTGCAGTAGGCCGCCGGAGGTTCCTTGCTGTCGACAACCTTGACGAACATCAACTCCATCGCGTAAATGCGACCCGCCTCGAGCAGGCCGGCCGGAATGACGACGCTGGTGGAGAGGCCGTTGAGGGCCCCCGGTTGCCCCGGCCCCGGGGATTCAAACGCCGTTGCGTTCGTTTCGTCGTCGCGAACACTGCAAAGCACAAAATCCGTACTCGTGCCGCCCATCGAGTTCCACTCGACGGGGGTGGCGGTGGATGAGTTGATGGATTGGAGGGCGGTAAAGTTCGTGACTTTGGGAATGGGCGGATAGACTTCGCCGGTGAGGGTTGCGGTGACGGATTTGGAGCCGTCGTTTTTTGTGACGAGGCTCACGGTGTAGGTGCCGTCTGGACGGGCGGTATTGAGCGTCACGAGTGACTCCCATCCTTGATCAACGCCCCACTGGCCGGGGCCATCAGTCACGAGTGGCAGCGACGGGCCGCCGGAAGGCACTTGCACGGAGCCGGAAACGAGCGAATCCGCCGCAGAGCCGAAAACCACCGTCTCGAAGGCGATGGCAGCATCGTCATCATCGTCGACAAGCATGACCAGACTGGCGCTGGCCTGCTCGTAGCGCTGGGCCTTGAGCACGGCCGTGAACTGGATGTCCTGGGCAAGGGCCGCTCCGGGCCCGGCATAAACACCTGCTAACAAAAATAGGGCGGCGGCAATTCGGGCAAGACGGACAGTATTCATCGCAGTAGGGATGGTTGGGAAATTGCTCAAACACAAAAAGTAGCTATCCGGCCCTCTTTGCCAATGTATTTCGTTGGGAATTTCCCGGTCGCGGTTTCTGCCGGCAGAGGCGCCTTCGAGGTCAGGTGTATTCGAGAACCAGTCGCTCCTCAGGATTGATTGACGTTTGGCCGGGATAAGGAGCGACGACACTCTTGTCGTCGGGCGGAGGGAAAGCCATGGCCAGGCGCTCATTCTTTGTTTAGAACGCGCGGTGAGCGTTAGCGAACTTGGAAAAAACTGGCGAACCGCGCGGAGCAAGATAGATGACCGAAGGTCACCCGGAGGGTGCGAGCGGCGGCGAGCATCAACCCCCGAATGGCATAGCCAACGGCAATTTATGATTTTGGATTTAGGATTTCAACCGGCGCTGTCGCCGGTGCCGATGGTGTCGATGAAGTCGATAAAGTTGGTGATTGCGGCACGCTTCATTATGCCGACACTACCCGCATCGACCATGAACCCCCACGGCCTATTCTTTTTATCGAGCGTTGTCCTTTTGTCATGCGCCCCGTTGGCTGGTGCCGCCGAGCCGATCACACGCAAACCCAACATTCTCTTCATTGCCATTGACGATCAGAATGACTGGATCGGCCCACTCGGCGGCCATCCGCTGGCCAAGACGCCGCAGCTTGACCGCCTCGCCGCGCGCGGCACCACCTTTCTCAATGCGCCTTGCCAGTCGCCACTCTGCAATCCCTCCCGCACCAGCCTCCTGCTCGGGTTGCGTCCCACGACGACAGGCATCTACGGCCTCTCGCCCCAGCCGCGCGCCCTGGCGGAGTTGCGTGGCCGCGTCTCCCTGCCGCAGCATTTCGCTGCGCATGGCTATCGGACCGCCGCCACGGGTAAGATCTACCACGGCGGCACGGCTGCGGGCGGCAACACGAAAACCGGGGATGCACCTGAGTTTCAAGTCACCGCACCCTACGGCGGGGTGGGAGCCAAGCCGCCGAAGAAGCTCATTGCCCCAACACCGATGGGCAATCATCCCCTCATGGACTGGGGAGTGTGGCCGCCTGACAATGACGATACCAAGAAGGGCGACTATCAGGTGGCCACGTGGACCGTGGAGCAGATCAAGGCCGCCTCAAAGGATCAGCCCTTCTTCCTCGCCGCTGGCTTCTTCCTGCCCCATGTGCCCTGTTACGCGACGCAGAAATGGTTCGACCTCTATCCCGACGATGACAGTGTGTTGCCAAAGATTATTGACAACGACCGTGCGGACACCCCGCGCTTTTCCTGGTATCTGCACTGGCAACTGCCCGAGCCGCGCCTGAAGTGGATCAAGGACAATCACCAGTGGCGCAACCTGGTGCGCAGTTATCTCGCCTGCACGAGTTTCGTGGACGCGCAGATCGGCCGTCTTCTAACCGCGCTCGAAGAGTCCGGCCAGGCTGAAAACACCATCGTCGTGGTCTGGGGGGATAACGGTTTTCACCTCGGTGAAAAGGAGATCACAGGCAAGAACACGCTCTGGGGCAACAGTACGCGCGTCCCGCTCATCTTCGCCGGCCCTGGCGTGCAGCCCGGCCAGCGCTGTACCCAGCCCGCAGAGTTGCTAGATATCTATCCAACCCTCATCGCCTTGGCGGGCGCGCCCCGGCGTGACGACCTCGAAGGCCTCAGCCTCATCCCGCAGCTTCGCGATGCCGCCACCCCGCGCCAGCGGCCCGCCATCACCAGCCACAACCAGGGCAACCACGGCGTCCGCAGTGAACGCTGGCGCTACATCCGCTATGCCGACCACAGCGAAGAACTCTACGACATGCAGGCGGACCCACATGAATGGCACAACCTTGCGGCCAATCCCAAGTATGCCGGCATTCTCAATGAACACAAGAAGTGGCTGCCCCAGGTGGATCGGCCGCCAGCCCCCGGCAGTGCACAGCGCGTGTTGACCTATGACAAAGCGACCACCGAAGCCGTCTGGGAAGGCACCCCCATCAAACGTGGCGACCCCGTTCCAGAATGAACGATATTACTTAGCGCACTCATTTTCCAGCACGGGCCATTGCCGGCTCGCGGAAGGCGGGCAGTTGGCGGAAAAACAGCTAATTCCTGATTCCTATCGTGGGCGGGGTTCCTTCACGGCTCGCACCCATTCATCGGCCATGAGCTGGTGCCCGGCCCACGCCGGATGCACGCCGTCAAACAGCCAGTATTCGGCGGGTGCGCGCTTGACGGCCTCATCAAACACCTTTTGAAACTGCACCACCGGCAGTTTGTGCTTTTCCCCCAGCCTGGCGACGAGCTGTTGGATTTTCCTGGTGGCCGCATCCCATTCCACCCACTGCTTGTTGTTGGCCGACCCCGGTAAAATGAATGGCTCGCACAAAATGATCTTCACGGTTGGCAGTGCGGTCATGGTATCGGCAAGCAGTTTGTCATAGGTCGCTTCAATCTCCGCAAAATTGATTTCCTTCTTGGCCGCTACATTATGCCAGACGTCGTTGACGCCGATGAGGATGCTCAGCACATCGGGCTTCAATGCTATCGTATCATTCTGCCAACGTGTTGCGAGGTCCGACACCTTGTTGCCGCTGATTCCGCGGTTGAGGACCGTGAGGTTCAGCTCCGGGAAGTGCCCGCAGAAGTTCGCGGCAATGAGGTAGGGATAGCCCTGACCAAGCAATATACCCGGATAGGTTCCTCTCTTGTCGCGTTGTCCGTCGGTGATGGAGTCACCCTGGAAAAGCACCCTCGCGCCTTTGTGGAAAATCTCCGGCACACCCTCACCGGCCCGTCCCTCCGGCGCGCCGCAGACATGCCCCGGCGACATCATGCCCAACACGATGCCGATTGTAAAATGCTTCAG
>JBILFE010000296.1:0-5232 GCA_044351705.1 Luteolibacter sp.
GAGCTTGCGCAAGGAGGAAATCACGGGCAGGCGGCCGATGAATTCCGGGATGAGGCCGAAGTGGAGCAGGTCCTCCGGTTGCACCTGTTCGAGCACATTGACGTTCGGGTCATCCAGGTTTTGGGAGTTCACATTGGAGTGGAAGCCGAGGGTGTTGCGGCCGAGCCGGCGCTTGACCAGGTCTTCGAGACCGACAAAGGCACCGCCGCAGATGAAGAGGATTTTCTCGGTGTTCACCTGGATGTACTCCTGTTGCGGGTGTTTGCGTCCGCCTTGCGGTGGCACATTGCAGATGGTGCCTTCCAGGATTTTCAGCAGTGCTTGTTGGACTCCCTCGCCTGAGACATCGCGGGTAATGGACACATTTTCCGTTTTGCGGCCGATCTTGTCGATTTCATCGACGTAGATGATGCCGCGCTCGGCGCGGGCAACATCGAAGTCCGACGCTTGCAGCAAACGCAGAATGATGTTTTCGACATCTTCGCCGACGTAACCGGCCTCGGTCAGAGTGGTGGCATCGACAATGCAGAACGGGACGTCGAGGACGCGGGCGAGGGTGCGGGCGAGGAGTGTCTTGCCGGAACCGGTCGGACCTAACAAAAGAATGTTGGATTTTTCAATCTCCACGTCCTTGAACTCCTCGCCGAGTTTGGCCTGGTCTTGGCGGAGGCGTTGGTAGTGGTTGTAAACCGCGACGGTGAGGACTTTTTTGGCGTTTTCCTGGCCGATGACAAACTCATCGAGCTTGTCGCGGAGGGTGGCTGGGGTGGGGACTTTGAAGCCGGCCTTTTCGGCCGGGGTGCGGCCTTTGGGCGCGCCGCCACCGAGTTCTTTTTCAAGGATGCTGGCGCACACGTCGATGCATTCGTTGCAGATATAGACGCCCGGACCGGCGATGAGTTTTTTGACATCGGAGTGGCCCTTGCCGCAGAAGGAACACATCGTTAGGTTGGAGGAGCGGGCCATGGGAGGAAGAAGTGTTAAATCCTAAGCATGAAATTCTAAACGAAGAAGAAGAGCAGCAGAGGTGGGTCTTTCTTCGTTTGGAATTTAGGATTTAAGATTTATGATTTGGGTTTATCGGCGGCGATGACGTCGGGCAGTTGTTTGCGGTTTTCGAGGACTTTATCGACGAGGCCGTAGGCGACGGATTCCTCGGCGGACATATAGTTATCGCGATCCGAGTCGTGTTCGACTTGGTCGACGGATTTGTCGGTGTGTTTGGCGAGGATGCCGTTGAGGCGTTTTTTGAGGTTGAACATGAAGCCGATGGTGCGTTCGACATCGGAGGCGGTGCCGCTGGCGCCGCCGGACACCTGATGGATCATGACGTGGGAATTGGGCAGGCAGTAGCGTTTGCCCTTGGTGCCGGCGGTGAGGAGGATGGAGCCCATGGAGGCGGCGATGCCGATGCAATAGGTGTTCACATCGCAGGTGAGGAATTGCATGGTGTCGTAGATGGCGAGGCCGGAGGTGACGGATCCACCCGGGGAGTTGATATAGATATGGATGTCTTTTTTGGGGTCCTGCATTTGGAGAAACAGGAGTTGGGCGATGACGGAGTTGGCAACGAAATCATCGATGGCGGTGCCGATGAAAATGATGCGGTCCTTGAGCAGGCGGGAGTAGATGTCGAAGGAGCGTTCACCGCGGCCGTCCTGTTCGATGACGATGGGGACGTAATAGTTGTTGCGAGGGGCTTGCTGACTCATGGCGGGTGAGGTGAAATCAATCATTGAGGGTGGCTTCGGTGCTTTCTTGAACGTCCGCGTGCTGGATGAGGAAGTCAATGGTCTTTCCTATTAGCATGGATTGGCGGATGCTGCTGATCCGTCCGGCGCGCTGCATGTCCTTGATGAATTTTTTAGGGGCCAACTTGCGGGAGGTGGCGATTTGGAACAAGTGGCTGATGAGTTCCTTGTCTTCGATGGTGATGTTTTCGGCGCGGGCGATTTCCTGCAGCAGGAAGTTGGTGCGGAGGTTGGAAACCGCCTGATGCTCTGCGGTGGCAAAGATTTCCGCTTGTTGGGATTGGACTTCATCCTCGGTCATGCCGGCGCTGATGCCGCGTTCGACCATGGCATCGGCCTGGGTTTGGGTTTCCTGGGTGATGAGCTCATCGGGCAGTTCGAAATCAATTTGGGAATTGAAGTGGGCGACGATTTGATTGACCTTCAAGTCGTCGATTTTGCGTTGGCGCTCGTACTGCATGTTGTCGCGGATGACGGCTTTGATTTCGTCCATGGTTTTGTCAGGGGCGAGGCGTTTGGCGAGGTCATCGTCGAGCTCCGGGAGGATCGACAGTTTGAGTTCCTTGAGGGTGGTGGCAAACACCATCTCCGCGTTGCAAAGGTCGGCCACGGGGAAATCCGCCGGCAAGGTCACGGCAATGTCGCGGGACTCGCCGGGGGTCATGCCGACGACTTGGCTGACGAAGCCCGGCAGAAAGGATTTGTCATCGAGGCGGACCCAAAACCCTTCGCGGCCTGAAAGGTAGCCCGCGGGCTTGCCGAGAAACTCATCGGTGGGCTGGCCATTGACGGTCGATGAGTAGTCGATGATGGCGAAGTCGCCCATTTCCGCAGCGCGGTCATCGATGGGATTGAAGTCGGCGAAGCGCTCCCGCAAGGATTCGAGTTGCTGGGTGATGTCCTCCTCGGGCACGGCGGTCGGTGGGACGATTACGGTAAGGCCCTTGTAGTTGGGGATCTGGACTTCCGGGGCGAGGGTGAGGGTGGCGCTGAATGAAAACGAGCTGTCCGGATGGGTGGTGATATTTTCCGGCATGCCGAAATCGAGCACTTTGAGGGCTTCCTGCTTGATGGCGGCATCGTAGGCCTCGTTGATCAGGTTGCCCTGCAACTCGTCGGCGATTTCTTTGGCGTAGCGTTTTTCGATGATCGCCTGGGGTGCCTTGCCGGGACGGAACCCGGGGAGGCGGGACTTGGTGGTGTAGGTGTGGAGGATTTGATTGCGTTCGCCGATGACTTTTTCCGCTGGAATTTCAACACGGAGGGTGGCGATGCATTTTGGCTGCTTCTCGACGACAATATTCATGATGGGTGGCCGGACTTTGGCGCCGGGACGGGAGGCTAGCGGATGCAGATGCCGCTTGTCAAACGAGGCGTGAACGTTTCTTGAAAAAACCTTGGCGCGGTGTCAGGCGGCAGGACCGTCGCTGGTGCCGGTCCAGCTCCAGAGTCCCGGATCGAGCTCAAAGCGCGCGGCCGAGGCGAGGGCGGTGGCATCTGCCGGGTGACGCAGGACGGCAAACAAGCAGGAACCCGAGCCACACAGCAGGGCTGCGGTGCATTCCTTGTGGGCCAGCAGCCATTGTTTCAGCTCCGCCAGAAAGGTGACTTTCTGAAAAACCGGGCGTTCGAGGTCATTGATGAGGGCGACCGACTGGGTTTCTTGCTCATCGTAGGGGATGCCCGGAAGTCTGGCTGAATGTTCCCAGCGTTGATAGGCGTCCGGCGAGGCGACGCCAAAGGCCGGCTTCAACAACAGGATCGGCAACGCCGGCGGGGACGGGATCGGTTCGACTTTTTCACCGCGTCCGGTGCAGCGGGCGGCCCCGGCGGTGAGGAAAAATGCGACGTCGCTGCCGAGTTCTGCGGCCAGGGCGGCCAGGCGCTGCGCGCCCAAGGCACCCTCGTGCAGGCGTTCCAAGCCGAGCAAGGTGGTGGCGGCATCACTGCTGCCGCCACCCAAGCCAGCCCCATGCGGGATGTGTTTTTCCAAGGCAATATGGCAGTTGCAGGCCGTCTGGGTGGCGGCTTGGTAGGCGCGCACGGCTTTCACGACCAGGTTGGCGTCGCCATCCGGCAGTGCCGGATCATCGCAGGAGAATGCGAATTCCGTGGCTGGCGTGAAGTGCAAGCGGTCGGCCAAGTGCGGGAGTTTCACCATGACGGAGTCGATCTCATGGTAGCCATCGTCACGTTTGGCGAGGACGCGCAATGAGAGGTTGAGCTTTGCGGGGGCGGTTAAAGTGAAGGGGTTCATGCTGGGGTCTCTCTGACGACGAGCGCCATCATGCGCCCGGTTTGGCCTTTTTCAATCCGATAACTGTAGTAGCGTGAAATATCCGCGGCGGTGTTTTCCCCGCTGTCGTGAAAATCGTGGATCCCACAGCAGGCCGCTTGCTGCGCAATCTGTGCGGCAAAATCCACCTCGTAGTCGGGCGGTCTGATGCAGGGGCTGAGCACGACGGTGACGTCGCCGGGGCGCGTGCCATAAGTTTTCGCCATCAGCGTCAATGCGTTTTCGAGAATTCCTCCGGCGGTGCCGTTTTTACCCGAGTGTAGCAGGCCGATGGCACCGGTCACCCGGTCGGCCAGCCAGATGGCAGCGCAGTCGGCCACATAGATTGCCAATACCAGCCCGCTTTGGTTGGTGATCAGGCCGTCCACCCCGGGGACAAGCGGCAGCCCATCCGGAGCCAGAATTTGCGGGGCGTTTGGGACGCAGGCCACCGCAATGCCGTGGACTTGTTCCGCCCGCCACCACTGTGACGGGGTTCCCCCAAAGTTTGCCAGCGCCGCCTCATGGTATGGGCGGAGCGTGCGCATCGCCTCCTCGCGCCCGCCGGTGATGACAACACCGGGCAAGCGGCCCACCCATCCTGCGCGCACGCCAGAGTGGCCATCCCGCAACGGGTTTAAAAATGCATTCTCCTCCGTCACGGGGTGAATGTAACGGAGGAATGCAGGACACGCCAAGCGTCGATTGCGGCAGGGGATGAATTGTCAGATCAGGAGAGCATCCGGCCATGAATGGCGCGTTTGGTGTGCTCGACGGTCTCCGCTTCATCTTCATCCATGTCCGCGAGTATGCCAGCGAGGTCGGTGGCAATTTCCTTGCGCATTTTGGCGACGAGTTCGATCCCCTTGGAGGTGATGCGAACCATGATTTTGCGGCGGTCATCCGCCGCGTGCAAGCGGTCGACGTAGGCGAGTTTTTCCAGCCGATCGACCAGGCCGGTGGCGGCCGCGGTCGAGTGGCCCATCTTTTTGGCGATATCCGACATGGTCAGATATTCTTCGCTGGATAGATAGGCGAGGAGGAAGAACTGTGGAAACGAGATATTACCTCGGTTGAGTTCGGTTGACAGGTTGAGAATGCAACTCCGTTGGGTAAAAATAACGAAGTCAGCAAGACGATCGGCATCGGCCTTCACCGAGGTGCCCAGTGTGGTTGGTTTCATGGCTGGTTGTTGGTTTCATGGAT
>JBILFE010000481.1:0-3729 GCA_044351705.1 Luteolibacter sp.
TGCACCATTCCTGCTGCTTCGAGCGCCGGAGGAAGCACGCTCGTGTCGGCAATCAGGGGAATCTGTAAGTCTGCCAGTGGTTTCATGGGCGGAATCTACGCGAAGATGTTCAAAAGAACAAGCAAAACATTGTAAACTTTCGGCGGGAGGAGTGGCGCAGACCCATGGCTGTGGCCATCGCTTTAGGAATCGAGTGTTGGATCTTGCAGGTGCGGGTGCAATGGGTCACATCGACGATCTTTGCGAAACCCACGAGCATGTCAAGGCGGGGTTGCCTCGGTATAGCGCCGGGACGCCGCAGCCACGATGCTTGTGCGGCCGAGGAATGGCGTATTTCGTGCTTCAGGGTACCATTTCGGATGCAAAACTGCCGTCAGAGCGGTAGACTTCCGCACGTGACTCGCCACCATCAAAAATAGCAATTATCACGAATTTTTTTATCTAACGATGGACACTAACCGATTACCCCTGCCTCTGGAAGGACAGACCATTGAGGGATGGTGTCTTTACGAAGACGACCGCTGGGATGGCCCCTGCCCACAGGAGAGGGATGAACATGGCTGGGTGGTCTATCGTGACAAGCAAGCTGCCTTCGTTGGCCTTGCGAGGGAAATGCAATCCCGCTGCGAGCTATTTGCCACCGGACAGTGCGGTGGGGAATACCTGCGCTGCAATTGGTATCCAGCCCGGGTCTCTCTCTATCCGGATGGCAGGCTTTACGATGAATTCAACAGCGAGCAATAACCGGGGAATGAAGTGCTCTGACTTCCCTTGCGATTCGTCTTCCAATTTTCCCGCCCGAAATCTTCCTGCATCAACTCCTCGTGATTTAGCGGACAGGATTGAGCAGGCCTGCTTTTGTGAGCGGGACGCCCACGCTCCTTGATGCCATTTTCGCCGTGCAAGACCCGCGTGATTGAGGTAGGACCTTCCGCATGAGCCGCAAGCGCCGAGCTAACATCCACCCCGTGGTTTTGTCGCAGGAGCCTCGGGAATTGAGCGAAAGCGAAAAGCGCCTGATCATCGGGGTGGCTGACGTGATGGTTTACGAGGCGGGGCGCACGACCGTGGCGCTCGCGCTGCGCGGCAGCAAGAACCAGAAACTGGCACGCTTCAAAGTGGACGATCTCACTGGCTATGGCATGTACCGGGGTCTGCCGGAAGAGGAGGTGCTGGCACGCATCGACCAATTGGTGCGCGATGGCATCCTTGCGATTGAGGCCAACCGCGACGGGTTTCCCCTGCTCGCCTATACGCCGCAAGGCCTTGAATTGGCAGAAACCTACGCCGCCGAGCAGTGGCTTGGGCTGATGCGGGAACACGCGGGAGATCATGAGCCGTTTCACCCGCCATGCGCCTATGATATCAACCCGAATCGCAACACGAAGACGCTGAACCGGATGCTCGATGCATTGGAAACCGCAGCGGATGCGGCATGGTTGCCAATGTTGAAAAAGTGGTCGACCGGCGAAGTGAAAAAAGTGCGGGCGAGACTCGCACCACTGATCGAACGCTTGGAGGGCGTGCAGGTTAGGGCTCGATGATGGGCGGCGCGACCTTCGATCCGCGATCCGCGATCTGCTATCCCCTATCTGCTATCCATGCGCCCTGCGGCTGGAAGCCGCAGCTACTGCTACAGCTACAGCCCGCGCCACAGCCACGATAACCAACCGCAGGCCTCTACAAATTGAAGGCGGCCTTGAAGACATCCGCGATCTCGGGGTGGAGGTCGGCGTTGATGCCGTCGGCATCGAAGGGCAGCCCCATGACTGTTAGATCGTGCTTGAGCTGGACGGTTTCCTGTTCGGGGGAAACGCGTGGGGGCAGGACGCGACCCAGCGGGACGAGCCAGGCGTTGAGGGTGTGGCCGCCGTCGACCATCAGGTCGTGACCGGTGACGTAGTTGCTGGCGTCCGAGGCGAGGAAAACGACCGGCCCATGCAGGTCCTCGGGGCGCTCGACATACCCTAACGGGGTGAGGTCACGGATGCGCTGGCGCACCACGGTGGGAGTGGACGCGTGCATCGGGCTGAGAATATAACTCGGGCTGATGCAGTTCACGTTGATGTTGTGAGTCCCCCATTCGGCGGCGAGCGTCTTGGTCATGTGGACGATGCCGGCCTTGGATGCGTCGTAGGACGCGTTGCAGTTGGCGATGGTGGCGGACATGCTGGCGGTGTTGATGATCTTGCCGCCGGATTGTTGGGCGATCATCTGGCGGGCCTCGGCCTGGCAGCACAGGAAGGCGCCGGTTAGATTGACTGCGATGACCTTGTCCCAGTCTTTTTGTTTGAGCGTTTCGTCGGCCCCGAGGATGGCGATGCCGGCGTTGTTGACGGCGATGTCGAGCCGCCCGAAGCGCGCCACGACGGCATCCACCATGGCCTGGACCTGGTCGGCTTGGGTCACGTCGCAACGAATGTAAAGGCTGTCGCGGCCCATGTCTTGGATTTCCTTGGCGGTGATCGGCCCCACCTTGTCGTCGATATCAATGATGGCGACGTCAGCGCCCGCACTGGCGAGGGCGATGGCATAGCCGCGGCCGATGCCGACGGCACCGCCGGTGACCAGGGCTTTTTTTCCGCTGAGGTTGAACAAGGATGGGATGGCTGGGGATGGAGTCGCGCTTGACATGCCCACAGCATGCAACATGCGCGCGGGCAGACAAGAATAATAGCTCCAACAAAAAATTCCCCGCCTAGCGCACACTCACATCCCGCAGGCTGCGCACCGGCATGCCATCGGCGCCGCGCAACTCGGCGATGAGTTGGCATTTGCCAGCCACCTCCGGCACTTTCAGTTCAAACGCCAACACCTCGCGCCCGTATGCCGCCACCTTGCCGTCCTGCGTCATCTCCGCGAGCACCTTGCCGTCGTTAGATAAGCGCAACGTCACCGGCCCGTGCCAGTCGGTGGCCAGATCGTTGACCACCACCACCGGCAGCTTGAGTGCCGCGCCCGGCGCACAATCCGCGGCCCAGAAATCGAGCATCACCCCCACCGGTGCAAACGCGTCCTTCACGTAGCGGGCAAAATGCCGCTCGAATGTCGGGTGCTCGACGTCGCTGAGGCTGTCGCTGGTCTGGCCACCGGGCCGGCTGTAGCCAAGACCGCAAAAATGCATCACCCCGGCGAGTTGCCGACCCGCGCGCCAGAACTCGGTCTTGGCGGCGATGGTGCGGGCATACGCCTCGCGGTATTGTTCGGCGCTGGGATTGGGTGGCAGCAAATATTGATAGGACTTGTACTCCACCGGCAGCGTGCACGGCGTGCCGTCGCGATTGATCCACAGCCAGCCGTATTCATTGACGATGATCGGGCGGTCACCGACGTTGGCCAGCGGGTTGCCGGGAAATTTCCCCGAGTTGTCCGGCCTCGGGGCCATGCCGGCGAGATCTGCCATGCGGAAGTTCTTGTCGATGTGGCGGTAGGGATGTATCTCATAGACATCGGTGGGGGCCTGTCCCTCACCCCAGCCATTGTCCCACGGCCGGTTTGATAGGTCGAGGTGCCGCACCGCGGCCAGCGCCTTGCCGGTGATGACCTGCTTGGGGGTTTCATTTTGCGCGTCCCATATCACCACGCTGGGATGGTTCCACCGCTCTTCCATCCACTCGCCAAATTGCTTTGTTAGATTATCCAGACTGCCGGTCTCGCCCCACACAGGAAACTCATCCTGAACCAGCAACCCTTCCTCATCGGCGATGCGATACCACAACTCGGGCGGGA
>JBILFE010000299.1:0-5193 GCA_044351705.1 Luteolibacter sp.
GCGACACGCCATTTGTTCCTTTATTTCCGGGAAGCCCTGCACAACATCATGCGCCACGCCCAGGCGTCGAAAGTGGACATCGGTGTCGATATGACCGGCGCCGAGTTCCGCCTCACCATTGCTGACCACGGTGTGGGCCTCGATCCGCAGCGACTGGAACGCCCGGCGACCCTCCACGCATTGCGCCAGCGCGCCGAGGCCCTCGGCGCCACCCTTGACATCAACTGCCAGCCGGCTGGCGGCACCCAACTCGTGCTCAGCGTGCCGATGGCGCGCAAGCGCGGGCGCAGGGCCAGATCCACAGCCTGAACCAAAACAACCACGTCCCGGCACCCATCCGGTGAATGCCCGTCATGACCCCGCCCTGGACTCAATGACAGGAAAATAATCCTGGCATGCATATTGCATATGCTGACACCTATGGTATGGGAAAGTCTGTCCGTTCGCCATGCCACCGCAATCCCCCACTTGGAAAAAATTAAAATGCAGCAATTACCCAAGCCTGATCTCGATGGTGCCATGTCTCTTGAAGAGTCACTGTGGTATCGCAGGTCCGTGAGAAGTTTCGCCCCGCATGCTCTCTCGCCCCAGGAAATCTCCAACGTGATGTGGGCCGCCCAGGGGGTTACCGACGATTCTCACAACCGCACCGCCCCCTCCGCAGGCGCCAGATACCCCATCCAACTTTATGCGGCAACCGGGGACGGCTTGTTCCGCTACGAGCACGCAAATCATACCCTGACAAACCTGAGTCCAACCGACATCAGAGCCAAAATCGCCGACACCACCCTGGGCCAGAAGTTTGTTGCGGAGGCGGGCCTCGTGGTCATTTTAACGACCCAGCAGGATCAATCCGTCCAAATACACGGAGACAAGGTGATGAGGTATATTTACCTCGAAGCGGGACATATCGCCCAGAACATCCACCTTGAGGCGGCCAGCCTAGGCTTGGGATCCTCACCCGTCGCGGCGTTTCATGAATTATCCTTGAAAGCAGCTCTTGACTTCCCCGACAATTTAATTCCCATCTACATCATCCCGGTCGGCCACCCGAAACAACCGCTGTCTAAAGCTTTGCTTCCCCAGCGGCCCGGCTTGCGCTATGAATCACGCCCGTGACCCGTCCACCCTCCCCGCCCCAACAACCGATCCGGATCATTCTGATAGAGGATCATGCCGACTTCCGTGAGTCGGTCTCGATGGTCCTCGAAGAGCGGGGCGGATACCAATGCGTGGGCGGATATTCCACCATGGAAGACGCACTCGAAGCCCTCGGCGGCGGTCTCAAGGCGGACCTTGTACTCTCCGACCTCGGCTTGCCAGGCATGAGCGGCATTGTGGGCATCCGCAAGGTGCGAGAACTGTTGCCCCTGGCGCGTGTTCTCGTGCTCACCGCGTTCACCGACAAGGCAAAGGTCTTCGCCGCTCTGGAAGCCGGCGCGCATGGCTATCTGGTCAAGGCCGGCAGCGCGTCACGACTGATAGAAACCCTGGAAGAGGTGCTCGCTGGCGGCACCCCGCTCGATCCCAAGATCGCCGGCATGATCCTCCAAACCTTCCGCCAACTCAGCCCGATCACCGACGCGGAATCCCTTTCGGGCCGCGAGTGCGAGGTGCTGCAACTCGCAGCCAAAGGCCTCACTCGCCAGGAAATCGCCGATAATCTGAATCTCAGCCCCTATTCGGTGACCGAGTACATCAAGCGCAGCTTCGATAAACTCCACGTGCGCAACCTCCCCGCCGCCGTCAGCGAGGCCATCCGCCGCGGCTTCCTTGACCTGTCTTGAACCGCGCCCCCTTGCCCATGCGCGTCAAGTTAACGGGATTTTATGATTTTGCGTGACGATTTTTACCACTGAATGCACTGAGGACCACTGATGCCACTGAAATAATCATAAAATTCTTCTCAGTGGTATCAGTGGCAATCAGTGTTTCAGTGGTTTTTTGGCACGATTTACCAGAACCCGGTGGGTTTTTATAACTGCCCCCTTAACTTGACGCGCATGCCCCTTGCCACGGCACTCGCAATCGTGTCCCAAATCTTAGGGACATGACAACTTTCCGGTTTTGGGCCATGGTCCCCTCGTCGCGGGGAGGGATACCCCATTTCATAAGGGATTGTGAACGAACGTAACGGGTCGCGCTAATGCGCGGCCCGTTTTGTTTCCAACCGCTGCGCCACCTCCTCAGAGCTGCGCCGTGTCCCAAATCTTAGGGACATGACAACTTTGCGGTATTGAGCCATATTGCCTGCGTCGAGGGGAGGGATACCCCGATTTCATAAGGGATTGTGAACGAACAAAAATGGGTCGCGCTGCTGCGCGGCCCTTTTTTGTTATAGCGGAATGGCCCGGCTCAAAAACAGCGCGCAACGATTTGACGGGCGGCCTCCAATGTGCGCCCCTCCGGCAGGCTGTGAATGACGGTGATATAGGCGCGACCCCGCGCCGTGTTAGCCGTCAAACAGTGAATGCTGCCCCCAAGATGACGAAACACCTTGAAGGACAAGGCGTAAACCAACCCTCCAGCATCACTCGTCGTCTCGTAACGCAGCCGATAATACCCTGAGGGTGTGGCATCCAAGGTCGGACGCTTGTCCAGCGCGGGTAGCAAAGCTTCATCCGCGTCGCTAATGTGGAGGTGCTTGCAAATAGCCTGTTCAATGATCTGCGGCAGATCCGCCGGCAAGTCTTGCGGCCCTGGCGAAAGATGAAAAAAGTCGAGCGCCAGTTGGTGGTTCGTGGCACAAAACAAATGCGCTTGGCGCAGGTTGATGTGATGCTCCCACAGTGCTCCGCTGATACAAGCGGCCAAGCCCCTGAAGTCGCGCGCCGCCAGGCCTAACAATATGGCCCCGCCATCCCGCAGGATGGCCGACTTGGGAGCGGCATCAGGATCCTCCGCCAAGCGCAACAAGTGACTGCCAAATCGCCGCGAATGACGCCCATACAAGCCACTGAAGAAATCCGCGCCGAAATCCCGCAGAATTTCCTGCTCATCCGCGGCGTATCCGGCGGAGCGCAACGCCAGCGCTGGATCCGGAATGATTTCCGGATGATAGGTGGTGAGCGCCTTGATATACAATTCGCGGGTGTTGAACCAGCGTGCTGGATCGGAGGCCTTGAGCCACCACTCCTGCCGATCCGGTGCCCCGGACGCCATCACCTCCGGCGGCATCCCCATCAGGTGGTCCACACAAGTGAACACAAACAACGTGCGCAACGTCGACTCATCACCACATATACTGACAAATTCAGCCACTTGTTGGCGGTCGTTGATACCGGTCTCGGCGCGTTGCTTGAATGTCCGGCGGTGGGTGACGAGAAACTCGGCAATGCGCACTGTCTCCTGGCTGAATCCAGCCTCGGTTACAAACGGCGCGTAGTAGTCCGCGAGTGGAATGCCGGAGAACCCGGAGGCATTGCGCTCATGCAGCGGTTGCACAAGGGAATGCCGCGCAAACATGTCATCCGGCGTGAGTGGCAGGCGCTTGGTCAGGATCGCCAGCTTCACCGCGGCGAGTTGGTCCGCATCCAGCAAGGCCGACTCATTGGCTACGATCTCGCGTAAATCCGCATCCAGCGGATTCCAACCGGCCTTGGCATCGGCGAGTTTGGCGTTGCCTTGCGCCACACAAAAATCCAGCGCCCGCAATTTTTCGCGCACCCAGGCCCCGCGCAAGGAGGTGCGCTCGATCATCACCCGTTCATCCAACGATGCCTCAAACCTGCCATAGCCGGGAAACAAGCGCTCGGCCGCACCATCCAATTGGGTGATGGTTTCGATGGTGTCCGCCAGACTGCCGCGCGTTTCATAAAACAACGCCGATAACTCCGGCACCAGTACCAACCAATCCCCCATGTTGCAAAACGTAATCTGCAACTCCGAAGAATCCACCGGCACCCCGTAGCGCTGTGCCATGAGCAACATCGTCAAGCCCGCACGACTCTTCTCTTGCGGCGTCACGCCGCCCTGCGCCTTGCCGCGCTGCAAGCCGCCGGCTTTGAGCACGATGTCCGCCTCCGTCGGCACTTGCCGGCCATTGCGCAACTCGCGCTCTATCACCCCGCGCGCAAACACCGCCACCCGCCGCCGTGCCGATAGCAATCGCGCTCGCACCGCCGTGGCAAATTCAAATTGCGCAACATCATCCGCCGTTGTGCCTAACATTTCACCGAACGAGCAGAAATCATCAAAGTCAAACACATCCTGCGCATGCTGGCCTAACAAATTTGCCGGCTCCTGGCCGCGCCGCAGGTGAATCCATGAACGCATCCGCAGCAGAAACTCGTAGGCAGCCACATCACGCGCATCCGGCAACTCGGCATAAATCTCATGGCTGTGGCGGAAGTCCTTGCCCGCCAAGGACCAGACGCCACCAAGGAACAAGCGCAGACCGTCATTCTTGATATCAAAACAACTGAGGTTTTCACTCGCTGAGGCCGCCGCTTCCCAGTGTTTTTTCCAGAACCCGCGGACGTGGAGGAAATGCTCGAAGGGATCATACGTCGCCTGAATCCGCTCGCGAAACACTTGCGCCAAGCCGCACGGGTCATACACCGGCGCCATGTCGAGAAATGAATTCAGCTGCTTTTCCGCCAACTCCGGCACGTCATCCAGCCCAAACGGCAACGGCTCAAACGCAAATCCGTAGTGCTGCGAAAATTCGCTGGTATGCAGCGTCTGCCGCTGCATTTCTAACAATAACGGGTTTCCTTCCAGCGTGTCATCGAAAAGACAGGCAATATCCAAGTCCGAACACGGCGTGACCTCGCTGCGGCCGGTGCCACCCAGGGCGACCACGGCAAATGGCTTGTCATAGCCGGCACCCATTTTTTGCCGCTCAGCCCACTGGCCGATCAAGGCGGCGTAAATGGCGCTGCGGGCGCGCACGATGGCCCGGCCGTTGTCCAGGTCCGGACTTTTGATCAACGCGTCGTTTTCCGCAATGAGGCGTCGATATGCTGCCAGGGGGCCGAGATCACCGACCACCTCCAACACGCGGCCGACTTCGCCGCCATTCATGATGAATAATCTCCCAACACCATCGCGCCACAGTGGTGACACATCCGCCTGCCACCGTCTACTCCAAAATGCGCACCCCGCGCCACATCAGCGGCGATATCCTAACGAGGGGTGGCGCACGCTTCCAGCGTGCCGCCTGCCGCATCCTGCGGCAGGCTCTTCCTCTTC
>JBILFE010000337.1:0-4803 GCA_044351705.1 Luteolibacter sp.
CGGATGCAGTTGGCGACGGCCGGGGTGTTGACGAGCAATTCAAGGGCGAGGCAGCGGCCGTTGGTGTCAATGCGCGGAACGAGTTGTTGGGACAGGATGCCGCGCAGCGACTCGGAGACCATCACGCGGATCTGTTCGCGTTGGTCGGTGGGAAAAACGTCGAGCACACGGTCGAGGGTGCGGGGGGCGTTGCCGGTGTGGAGGGTACAGAGCACGAGGTGGCCGGTTTCTGCGGCGGTAAGAGCGAGTTGGATGGTCTCGAGGTTGCGCATTTCACCGACCATGATGACATCAGGGTCTTCACGCAAGGCGCCGCGAAGGGCTTTGCCGAAGGACTCGGTATGGGTATGGACCTCGCGTTGGTTGACGTGGCAGCCTTTGGATTCGAAGACATATTCAATGGGGTCTTCGAGGGTGAGGATGTGGTCCTCGCGGTCGGTGTTGATGAAATCGATGATGGAGGCCAGCGTGGTGGATTTGCCCGATCCAACCGAACCGGTGACAAGAATAAGCCCGTTCTGATAGCGCGTGAGTGGAATGATGTGCTCGAGTGGCAGGCCGATATCCGCCATCGAACGGATTTTGGTATTGATGACGCGGAAAACCATGTCGAGGCCGAGACGTTGCTTGACCACCGAGGCGCGATAGCGGCCGTGGTCGTTGGCATAGGCAAAGTCCACGTCGCCCTTTTCCTGCAGGCGTTCCCACTCGTTGGGCCCCAGAAACGAACGCGCGAGGCGCTCGGTGTCCTGCGCGGTGAGCAGCGGATGGTCGTCCCAGATGGGCGTTAGCTGGCCCAAGCGCCGCCATGCCGGAGGAAAGGCGGTTGGCAGGTGGATGTCCGAGCATTCGTATTCCCTGCCGAGTTTGAGATATTGATCAACGTGTTCAAGAACTTGGTGTCCGGACATGACGAAATATGTTAGGGAGTACTAAGAATGATTGGCGGCGCCAAGGCGGTTGGATTGCGGCGAAAGCGGGGATTTGGCGCGGGCGAGCGAGATGACGAATTGTTCGAATCGGCCTAACAGCCAGGTCTTGACGATGGGGCGGGCGGCCTTGATGGCTAAGGCGAGCAAGACACCAGACAAGGCACGCCGCGGCTGAAGCCTGGGGGCCTTGCGCCGCAATAGCAATGCGGTGACGAGGCCAACCAAGGCAGTGCCTCCCAGCCATTTGGCCGGATGACTGCTGATGACGCGAGCGACCCTGTGCGGCACATCGAGCCGCTGCCGCAGAGCTGCGGCTTGGTTGCTCAAGCACAGGCGGGAGGCGGCACTCAAACGAATCAATCGTTGGATTTCCAGGGAGTTTTGAGGGGATTGAGCCATTCGCAGTCTTTTTGGAATTCGGCGCGAGTCAGGGGGAATACGGGCGCGGTGGAGCGACGGGCCAGCTGCCAGCAAATGACCGCGACCAACGCATGGCACACTGCCGCAGCCAGCGCGATCCACGGCCACGACACACAGGTGAGCGTGGCCAGTACGGCGATGCCACCGACGAGCAGCAGCGCCCAAGTGAAACAGGTGGCCAAGGCACCGACGAGGATGAGGGCCAGATAGGACGCTGTCAGGCGAGCCGCGGAAGTGGACTCCAGCCGGATCAGGGAGATTCGGGCTCCGATCAAGCCGCTGAGTGCCTCGTACCATTTCGCCTGCGGCCCAGGCGCGCCCCGCGCGTCAGTAGCACCGTAGGGTGAACCAGTGTCCATGCCTGAGAAATCGTTCATGGTATGGCAGGAACTCGTGTCGGGCTAACGGAATGAGAACGCGTTGGATAGGGGCAGCAGCATGCGCGGTTTAGCGGCGGACAATCAGGCCGATGAGAAGGCCGAGACCCAGAGCGCCCACCACGCATTTGGTCGGGTTTTGGCGGATATAATCCTCGGCAGTGACATGCAGTTCCTTGGTCTTGATGCGGGTGTCGCGCCATTGTTCCGTGGCTGATTCCTGCAGACGGTGCGCGCGCTCCGCCGCGGTGTGTTTGAGTTCTTCGGCTTTTTCGACCGCTGTTGCCTTGAGTTGGATGGCTTTTTCGGTGGCGGCTTCCCGGAAGTGCTGGGCCGATTCGATGGCGCGCTCCTTGAGTGCGGTGGCCTGGTCGCTAACGGTTTGGGCGATGCCCCTTGCCTTCTCGGTGGCGGCAACCCGCAGATCGTTGGTGGCTTGGGCAACTGAGGGGATGGAGGTGAAGCCCTCTTCAGGATCGAGGCTTGCGGCGGTGGAGAATGGTTCTGTCATGGCGCTCATTAGGTTGAAGTTCTGCGGCCACACCCGTATGGCTGACCGCGTGGTGAGAACCTGCCACGTTAGCCGCCGCGATGCAAGACACGACTTAGAATTTTTTATAATCAATGTGGCTCCACGGCGCGTGCCCGTGGGGGGATAGAGTGGATGGAATTTTGCTCTGGAGGCGGCTGGGTAACGGTGGAATTGTTCCACTCGGGGTTTTCCAGCGGTCCGGTGCCGCGGAACTGAAACAAGCCGTGAAACGGACGCAACGGCAGCGTCACAATCCCGAGCAGACCGCGGGCATCCACGAGCACCGTCATGTCGAGAGTGCGCTTTTTCAGATCAACCGCACCTTTACCGGCAAAGACAAGTGAAGTGGTGGATGTATGGAAGTCTTGGGTTTGGAGGATGCCATCATTGATGGAAAAAGTAGCGAAGGCGTTTTTTGCCTTTTCGAAGCCAACACGGCGCTCACCGAGCACCTTTGCGATGAGGCTCGAGAGCGGACCGGCGATCGGAGCGGAGAACAAATCATCTTTTTCGACTGAGATGAGTCCGCGGCCGCTGAGGGTTTCCACTTTGTCCTGGGACAAGGCAAATTCGAGACGTCCGGTAAAACGGCCGTCGCCCTTGATGTTAAATCCATACGTGGTGCTAAGTCCAGCCATGGAAAGGTCAGTCCAAGCGAATTCGCCGGAGATTTGTTTGGGGGGGGCGACGTTGATGCGGGCGGCCACCGGGCCTCCAAAGACCGCCACCTCCAAGTCCTCAATCCTAACGTTGCGCCCGTGAACCCCCACTTTGCCGGAGGCATGGTCCAGGGTGAGGTTTTTACCCAGAAAAACATAATCAACCGGTTCCTTGCTGCGGAAAATCACATTCAGGATGGTGCGCCCCTGCGAGGTGCAATCAATGATGCCCGCAGCAGATAGATGCGGCGGACGGTGAAAGCGATACTCTTCTAACGAATCGGCGATGTCCGGGGCAAACAAGCGCACCACGGGAGCCGCCCAGATGCTGCCGATGACATTTTCCACCACGACGATGTTGTTGATGGAGTCATAGCGAACGCGGCCGGCAGTGACGGTGCCGGTGGTGGGGCCGGCAAAGGCTTTGCGCAACGGGTAGTCATGATAGTTGAAAACCACGGTGCCCTGAGTAAAATCCAGCTCGCGATGGCTGAGGGACAAATTGCATTGCGCGGAATCCACCGGCACCCCTCTGTAACTCATGTTTTCGACGCGGGCCGTGCCGGTGAGAGCCCAGGAATGAGGGTCGGTGGCATCGAAGCCGCCTTCGAGTGCCACCGCCACGCTGGCCTTGGCGTGGGGGCTGAAATCATTGAGCACTTCTTCGAGCGGTTGGTCCACGAAAAAGGGCTTGAATACCGCAATCGGCAGATTGGTGTTGATGGCCAGGCGCACCAACGGCCATTGAATCAGCACTTTGCCACGGGCTTCGCCATCGGCGCGGCTCAGCAATATGTCACGCACATAGGCGTCGCCATCCCGCCATGCAAAGGATCCTTCGATGGCATCAAAGGGCGTGCCGCGCACCATCACCGATTCGCAGCGGGCGTGCCCGGTCATGCGCACCCGCGGCAGCGAGTTTTTATCTAACACGAACTCCCCGGCCGCCTCCAGCGCCTGCCTGCCTCGGAAGCTGGCGTCTGGCAAGGCTGGCGCGCCAAACCAAGCCTGTAGCAAATGCGGCACATCCAGAGACGAGGTGAAATCGAAGCGGCCCTCGCGGGCGTTCACATCATAGTCGACGCGTCCTTCGAATGCGCCGCGCGCGTCGGTGGCATGCACGGCGCCAAGCGAACACAGACTGCCCGTCAGATTGCCTGTCGCTGTGAGTTCATTGATGACATGGCCATTTTTTTCGACCGCCTTTGCCTGGAGCGCGACGCGTGCCACCAAGGAGGCGGCATCTGACAAATCGCCCTCGACGAAAATGCGCAAGCTGGGCGGATGGGTTGGGTCAAAGTGCCAGGTTTTGAGTTCCTTGAGAATATGGGTGACGAGCCTGAGCCGGGATTCTTTGTTGGGGTCCTCTTCGATGGGGGCCCCGGTATCCAAAAATTTGAGCAAGCGGGCACCGAGGAACATCTCGATACCGGCCACCGTGCCATGGGCGTCGCGCAGTTCCATCAAACGACCGCCGGGCATCAGCAGCGTGCCGGTGAAATCCTTGATTTCCAAGGTTTCCGTATCAGGATTTCCCGGCTGGATGGGCAGGCGCAGGCTTGCATCGCTGATCTGAACTTTGGTGAATCGCTTCTCACCCCGCGCCAGCTTGGCCTTATCCACATCGAGTAAAATCCGCTCCAGCCGCGAGAGTTGGATATGGTGATTCTGGTCCAAAAACACGCGCACATCCCTGGCCACAATCCCCTTGAGCGGAATATAACTCAGACTGCCAATGGTGAGGTGAATCCCTTGTTTGGCGAATTCGCGTTCAATGGCGGCGCGCCAGACGGCGGGCAAACCGGTGTGATTGGCCCACCACAAGGTGGCCAGCATCGCGCTCACCACGCCACACACCAGCAGATAGGCTGCGGTGCGGAGGT
>JBILFE010000303.1:0-5138 GCA_044351705.1 Luteolibacter sp.
GTAGGGCTTGAGGAGGGTCACATCCGCCGTTGTCTCTGCCAACAAACGGGCGAGGTGGTTGGCGGCGATCAGGTCGAGGTGGATGGCGGTTTGGGGGAACTGGGCTTGGATTCGGGCAAAGCGTTCCGCGAACCAGTTGGGGGGACATGAAGTCAGAATTTCGGAAGTAGTAGCCGGCGTGCTGCTTCATTTGAGGATTGCGGAGCACACCATGGATAATCTCGAGTTCCGTGATGCTCTTTCCGGTCATTGCCTGAACGGCCCCGTACCGGCTTTCATCCAATTTGGGCAATTCATCAGGCACCCACCCGTAACGCTCGCCGAGAATGCCGATGAAGAATGGCCGATAGGTGTCAATCTGGTCGAGGCAGAGATCGAGAACGCGATCATTGTCGGCCTGCTCTTTGGTCACACCCCAGCGCAGGTCAATGTCCACCAAATGAATGTGATGCGGTTCCAGGCGGGCGCGCAACTTCGGGAAAGTGACCTTGACCAGATAGTCCCGCTCGGCATTCATGTCGCGGAAGGTCGAGGAGATAAATACACGAGCGGTTTTCCAAGTCGTAGTCATTGGGTGTTTCCTTTCAAGGACGGTGGCAGTGTGGTTTGCTTGGGATAAGTGGTGTCATAATAGCTCTCTGCCCGTTCCCGTTCCTCGGCCACGTCGCCGCAGGAGGAGATGAAGATGCGGATGGTTTTCATGGGGAATTCTTGATTTTTTACAATCGGGGCGAATGACGGGTTCCGTTCATGGTTCCTGCTTGGGGCTTGGCGGGGCGGGTGGGATTTCAGAGAGGAACGGATTATCCGGACGGATCGCTTCGACATGGATGCCGTAGGCGTCGTGGAAGGCGCGGCCGCCGACCCGGCGCGGGGACCATTTGATCTCGAAGGCACTCAGATCATCGCCCTGCTTGATGACGAGGTCCACCTCCGCCTGCGTGCGCGTGCGCCAGAAGAAGAGTTCCGCAGGCGAGCCGAGCAAGGCATTGCGTTTCGCCGCTTCGGTGATGACCCAATTTTCCCAAAGCGCCCCGATGTCGGGCCGGAAGTCGTCTGTAGAAAAGGTGTTGAGCAGGGCGTTGCGGATGCCCGTATCCCAGAAAAACACCTTCTGGCTTTTGGCGATTTCCTTGCGGGGATTGGTGCTGAATGAGGGCAGACGGAATATGACGAAGGTCTGCTCCAGAAGGTCGAGATAGCGGTCCACAGTCGGACGGGCCATCTGAAGCTGGGTGGCCAGTTCATTCACCGACACCTCCGAGCCAGCCTGATGGGCCAACAGCAGGAGCAGCCGCTTGATGAGGTCCGGCGTCTTGATCAAACCGGCCTGAAGCACATCCTTCCAGAGATAATCCGAACTGAGTTCGCGCAGCAAGCGCACAGGCTGTTCGCTGGTGACGACTTCGGGATAGCTGCCGAATGCCAGGCGCTGCAACAGGAAGGCCCGCAGTTGGGGAGCGAAATGTTGGCAGAGGTGGGCGGGCGAGGCATCGGCACCGGCCCAGAGCTGTGTGGCCAGTGTTTCCGTGAAAAGCAGTGGCGGCAATACGAGCTTCCGGTTGCGCCCGGTGAGGCTCTCCGCCGCCTGGTCGAGCAAGTCCAGTGAGGAGGACCCGAGCAGGAGGAAGGTCGCCGGCAGCCGCGCATCGTGCCAGCCCTTGATGATGCGCGGGGTCTCGGGCAGACGCTGGGCTTCGTCGATCACCAGGACGGACGGGTTTCCCAACGCGCGCAGGCCGTCGCATGGCGACAACGCGGCAGCAGCCAGGAACCGGGCCTTGTCCACCTCAATGTCGAAGTTCAGGAACACCGCAGGCTGACCGGCCAGAACATGTTCCACCAGAGTGGTCTTACCGACCTGCCTCGCCCCTAGGATCAGCCCCACCTTGCCGCTATCCAGAATCTCTTTTAGTGCACTTTCTGCTATTCTTTTGATATGCATGGGTGACAATATTACCGGCGAATTTGCATATTACAACTAGAAACTCATTTTAATGGTGATTCCTCCTTTGCGCTCTTTGTGTTCTCTGTGGCTATTCATTGGCTGAATCCGGGTTCACTGAAGCATTGCCTCGATCTTCTTCATGTTTGGGTGGGTGATGCCCCTGCTTTCGCCAAACGAAGCACCGATGCGTGAAAAATGTCGCTCACCCGGCCAGAACCGAAGGGGCGCGCGTCCGCAGAAGCAACGGGCGGATATCCGTCGGGGTTGGTTCAAGGAGTGACTCGATTTTCTGCATATCAGGGCGCGAGCAGGCGGATGAGGGTGGCAAGGCGCGGCTTGGCGGCGGCGGGGGTTGCCGGGGCATCGAGACGCTGTTGAGCTTGTCGTAGGCGGCGAAGGTGAGCAGGCCCTCGGCGGTGCGGGCCTCGTAGAGCTGGGCGAGGGTGAACTCGAGCAGCGGCAGCGCCTCGGGATGGCCGACGGCGTCGTTGAGGATGCGCTGGTCGAGCGATTCGCCGCCGGGGTTTTTCTCGAAGCCGACCCCGGCGAGCAGGGCGGGGCCGGTGATGATGCGGTGGATGTCGGAGGGCTCGGGCGGCAGCAGGTCGATCTGGCTGCGTTCGCCTTTCATGGCCATCAGCACCGGGAAACGCTGGCAGCGGTCGTAAAAGTCGCTTCGCACGGTGGCCAGCACCCAGACGCAGCCGGAAACGGCCAGCGCCTGCAGGGCAGCGAGGAAGGCGGCGGCTTCCGCCTCGGTGATGGCCGGATGGGTGAAGAGTTCCTCAAGCTGGTCCACCAGCAGGACCAACCGGAGCGGGCCGCGTCCGCCCCCGGCGCAGGCGCGTTTGAGAAGCAGGCTCAGCGCCTTGCCCTGTCCGTCGCGCAGGGCCTGTTCGAGGTCGTCGAGGCTGTCGTCGTCGCCGCGCAGTTCGGGGATGCGGTCGAGCAGCGTGCGGGCCAGCCCGCGGCAGAGGCCGTCGCTGCTTTCGCCGGGGGTGAGCGCGGCAGTGCGCCATTCGGCCACGGAGTCGTCGGGGTTGTCGGTTTCGAGGGCGGGCAGCACCCCGGCGCGGGCGAGCGAGGATTTGCCGGAGCCGCTGGCACCGACCAGCAGCAGGAAGGCGCAGCCGGCCCCGGCCTGGGCGCGCAGCCGTTCGAGGATGTCGCAGACCTCCTCGTCGCGGCCGAAGAAGATCGGGGCGTGTTCGGAGCGGAAGACCTCGAGTCCGCGATAGGGCGAGCCCTCCCAGGAGCCGAAGCCGAGCCCGCCATCCATGACGATGGTGTCGAGCAGGCTGCGCAGGTGGGTCTTGAGTCGTTCGGCGAACGAGTTGGGTTCCGGGAAGGTGTGGTAGGCGCGCAGGTTGCTGCCGGTGTCCGCGTCGTGGAATTGTTCGTGGATGAACTGCTCGGCCAGCTTGTGCTGACGCATCATTTCCTCGATCTGGTCAGTCGGCACCTCCTGCAAGGCCGCCTTGAAGCGGCGGTCGTCCTGCCGGACATAGACCAAAATTTCGGGGAGCTTGTCCGGCGACTGCGCACGGGCGGCGAGCATCAGCTCAAACTCGCGCTCGGTGCCCGAGCGGTATTCCGAGCCATCCGGCTTGCGGATCGCCGCCCCCAGCGGCGAGCCGAGCCGCGACCAGAGGATGAAGACAGCGATATCAACGGCATTCTCGCCCTTGAGCACCACATCGATGCCGCCCTGGAACGAATCCACCGCCCCGAGCGGCAGGTCTTCCCACAGCACGGTTTCAAGCCGCAGCCGCCCGGCGTAGCGCTTTTGCAGCCCCTCGACGACCTTGCGGGACTTGTCGCGCTCGACGGCGACATCGCCCGGGGAGGAGATGAAGATGCGGATGGTTTTCATGGGGTGCTTTTCAATGTCTGATTGTAGGCGACTACTCGTATCTCTCGATGCTTGGGTGATGCATATTGCACCTCGGCATTTCGGTTAGAAGATGGGTTTATAGCCACCCTTTTCTTTTTTGAAAAGAATTTGTTGGCGACAATCACGACAGGATCAGCGCCAGCATGAGTGCTGCACAAGGAAGCGCTTGATCTTACGCCAGGTTTGCCCGGAGGATGGGGCTTGTCCGAAGCAAGAGCTTGACTCACTCGCTAAAGCTTGCGAGGGATTCCCCGTCCTTCACAAAATCCATGGTGAGCATCTCGATAGCGAACTCGGGGATCTGATCCGACCCAATCCTCAGGCCCGTTTCCTCTATGCCCGCTAGGGTAATACCCCATTGGCCGGAATCGGTCATCTTCGTAGATTCAGTAACTAACAACCAATACAAAAGGAGGAAACGCGCCATGAAAACAGGATTCGTACAGGATATTGAGAGTCTAGCCATCAGTAATAAGGAGTTCCGCAAGGTGCTTTATGTAGGGTAACACCCCATAGCACATGCACCGTCTCGTGGGTAGCTTCGGATACATGAAAGCCACATTACTGCTGTCGTTGTGTTTATTCCCATTAGTCGCCTCAGTCGTTTCCTGCAGGGAAAAGGGGCCGGCGGAAAAGGCCGGTGAGCATGTCGACAAAGCCGTCGAAAAAGTGAAAGACACCGTCGATCCGAAAGGCCCTGTTGAGAAAGCCGGCGAAAAGGTGGATAAGGTTTTGGATAAATGATTTGAATACGCAAATGCCGGCCCGTGAGGACGCTTCACCATGTCCGATTTTGGCTATGGCTGTGGGTTTGTGACGGTGGATTTTGGGGGGACTCCTTTCGGCCCCGCCACCAAACATCACCTCTCGCTCTATGACGGCAAGCTGGCCATTGCGGGAGAAGGCGTGAGCGCCGAAATCATTGCCGGCGTGGATGCGGATGCGTTGCTCATGCGAATCAAGGTTAGGGACCACCGCCAACCGCTTTCATCAGGAATGTTATTATGACATGCTGCAGGGGTTCGGCACGCTCAGCGCCGGCTTGCAGAAGGGACTCTTGCAGAGCATCGCGCCGGATGCCGGCGGCGAGCCCGTGATCCATGTGTTCCCGGCGTGGGACGTTGCCAAACCGGCTGACTTCCGCATGAGTCTGCCGGTGGCGAATGCAATCCCGAAATAGTGCATGGGGGGATCTTGGGGGCTTGTGGTCGGGGTTGCCATTTTATCGCACCATGAGCGACATCATTGACTGCGGCATCCTCAGGCTATATCGCTGGCGGTAGCGATCCCATTCCC
>JBILFE010000304.1:0-5130 GCA_044351705.1 Luteolibacter sp.
GTGCAACGGGCTAACCCCCGCAGCGGAGCCCGCCGCCATGTCACCAGCGCAGGCGGCCACGTGGTTGACTGCCACACCGAAGGCACAAATTCTGGACGTGCGCACCAAGGAGGAATTCTCTGAGGGCCATCTGGCCAAGGCCGCCCTGATCCCGTGGACTGACAAGGATTTCACCGACCGTGCAGCGAAGGAACTCAATCCGCGCAAACCCGTGCTGGTGTACTGCCGCAGCGGGAGGCGCAGCACGGAAGCTGCCGCCGCCCTGGTCAAGCTCGGATTCAGTGAGGTCCACAATCTTGCAGGCGGCATCGTTGCTTGGCAGAAAGCTGGAATGCCGGTCAACAAGCCTGTGCCAAAGCCATAAGACCCAGCAACCCCCTCCTCATCGCAAAATGAACGACATCACCTATCTGATAGTCCCGATGACCCCGCAACATTACACCATCGAAGAGGGCCGGTTCTACGGCGGCGAGTATCCTGGCTCGAAGATGCTTGATGAGGCCAAGGTCAGGCTCCGCAGCCTGATCACCATGGGAGTGCGCACCTTCATCGATCTAACCACTCCTGCTGACAGGATGGAGCCCTATGAAGGATTGCTGTCTGAACTTGAAGGCGAAGACGGCATGCCACTCATGCGCCACACCATCCTTGTTCCAGAAGAAACCCGCACCAGGGCCGCTGACTACCTGGACTCCCTACGCTCCGGTCAAACCGTGGCGGGAAACCACTTGCAGGGAAGCCTCCGTGGCATGGACATGGATGCTCTCACCGCCGCCGCCTTCCTCGATGCACTCATCAACACCAAGATACCGCAAATCTTCGCGGAGAGCGCTGTGGTCGGCGATGGCTCGGACTGGAATCCCGTCGAGCTTGGCATTCTCGGAGACATCTCCATCGCGGTGCCAGTGACTGTCTTCGACAATGGCAATCACAACGCGCCAGTCCCACACGCGCAACCCTTTCCCGGCACCTTGGTCTTCACACCCGGCGCCCTGCTGCGCAATGGCAAGGAACGTCCACCGGCCGATTGGGCGGAAGTGACCCAGTCTAACGGACAACTCTGTCCGGAAGGATATTTCCGTCTCTACGAGCGCCGCCTGCTGCCGGTGTTTCAGCATGTGAATGACATTGCCAAATCCGGGGGTAGACATGCTTTCGTCACCATTCCCGGTCTCGGTTGCGGGCAGTTCGCCGGTCCGTTCCGAGGTCAACTCGGGGCGGCGTTGCAGTCGGTATTGGAAAAATTCCTAACCCAGCACGGTACGACCTTTCCCAACGTGAAGGCGGTTTATTACGACCCCTTCAGTGAGTGCTCTAACGCACGACTTGAAATCCACGACCTCTCCTTGATAGTCCGCCCCTTGCTCCAAGGGAATCATGCGAAATCACAACTCTGTCCGCCGCAGGACTACGCCGAGGATGGTGATGATTTCTCCGACTGCCTGTTGTTCAGCATCGTCGCCTGGGACCACGTGTCCTGGCCGGGCAACGACTTCTTCGCCGGATGTCGTTGCACCGACGATGGCGTCAAAGCCGCCGCCACCAACTCGATGGCCGTGATCACCGGCATCGAGGGCCGTTACGATTCGGCTCGCGGCGCATACCTCCCGCCGTCGCCCTTCCACACCTGGGAGGAAGTCGTAAAACAAAACAGCCTGCGGCTGTGACGGTGCCGCCCGCTCTGCAACGAATTCCACTGGACGGCCCGCGCCAGACGTCTATCCTACGACGGATATGAAACGCACCGTCATGGCACTTTTGTGCGCCGCCGCAACCGCCGCCGCCGCCGACAACAACATGAAGGCATTTCCGCCAGCCGATGACGGGATGGTCCGTCATGTCCTGCAACTGCCGCCAAAGGCGGACGAAGACTCCCTCAAAGTCGAGCTGATCCTCGGCAAGACGGTCAAAACCGACAGCGTCAACCGCTACTTCTTCGGCGGCAAGATCGAGGTGGAAACCATTCAGGGCTGGGGCTTCGACCGCTACGTTCTCAAACAACTCGGCCCGATGGCCGGCACCCTGATGGCCCCGCCCCCTGATGCCCCGATGGTGGAGCGCTTCGTCAGCCTGGGCGGCGATCCCTATCTCGTCCGCTACAACAGCCGTCTGCCACTCGTCGTTTATGTGCCCAAGGGCGTGGCGGTCCGCTATCGGATCTGGCACGCAGACCCGGAGGCAAAGCCCGTTCCGGAGGGGTAACCCAACAACCATGACATTTTACAACATCTGACCGGCACTCCCGCCAGATACCATGGGCAATCCCAATCCAGGCTCCGGTGACCCGATCTCGTCGTGGAGCTGGACCAGAAATGTCCTGATGAACTGCGTGCGCCGGCCGGCTTCAACTCTTCCTCCCGGGGTTTGCATGGTGCCTTCGAGCGTGAGGAGTTTGGCGAACAGATGATCCAGGGTGAAGATGGAATCGTCCGGGGCCCTCGTTTCGCAGAAGGGATCCGCATCATCGTAGAAGCTGCGCTGCAACTCGCCGCCCAGCATCAGGGTCCGGGCCAAGCCCACGGCCCCCAAGGCATCAAGGCGATCCGCATCCTGCACGACCTTTGCCTCCAGCGTGCGGGGCGCAATCCCGGCTGAAAAACTGTGAGCTTCGATGGCGTGGCCGACCTCATCCAACCGTCCATGCGGCCAATCATGGTTTTCCAGCCACTCGACAGCTTGGCGGGCGCAGAGTCGGGATGCGTTGCGACGATCCGGCGATGACTTCGGGACCGCCACGCAATCGTGCAGCCAGGCCGCCGGCATCACGACCAGCCAGTCCGCGCCCTCAGCCAATGTCAGGCGACGGGCATTGGTCACGACGCGCCGGATGTGGTTGGGATCGTGCGCGGCATCTGCCAGGGTGTGCTGCCCCAACAATTCAGCGAAGAGCTTCGGCCATGTTTCTGAAATTTCCGGGATGTCCATGGGGTGTGTGTGCCGGCATGGTCTATGATTTGAAACCCGCCACGCGAGTTTTTTCTGATGGATTTGCCATCCGTCCAGCGGTGAGTATCATGAGCGTCTTGCCATGAACCTGAATCCCGACCCGGCTGCAACCGCCCGTTTAGAAGCCCTGGCCTATCAGGCGCAGGACTACGCCCTGCACAAGCTATTGTTTCAATCCGCGCCCCTCGTGTGAGGGGCGACAAATCTGGAAGGCGCATCAACAAATCCAGTGACGGTTTCAATCCGCGCCCCTCGTGTGAGGGGCGACGTTTGCAAGACGGTTTGTTAGTCTGGCTAAATCGTTTCAATCCGCGCCCCTCGTGTGAGGGGCGACGAAGCAGCTTGCGCAGCAAGTATCCCAACCGAAGCAGGCGATGCCATCCAGATTGTGCATGGGCACGCGGAGTTTGGTTTCACCTTCGTGGCGGATTTCCACGGCGGCGCCGTCCTTGCGCAGGTAGGCGCCTTCCAGCGTGACGAAAAGCGTGTTGAGGTGGCGTTTCATGGGGACTTGGGTGATGGCATGGCAGCGGACTGCTCAATGAGTTGGTGCAAGGCCTCCTCGTCAAGCACGCCCGCGATGTAATGAGCCGTCGCGGAGGCCACCTCACGGAGGGGGATGGGCGCAAGATCGGCAAACAACGCGGAGCTAAGTTGACGACCCAACTCGGCAAAGGTGTTCCCGTTGAAAAACAGGAACGGTGCGGAACGGTGCATCCGGCGCAACAACGCCAGGGTCTCCGACAAGGTTATTTCGCGCGGGAGGAATTCTTCCCAGACCCGCCGGCACGTTGTGTGAGTTTCCGAATTAAATCCGTGTTGCGCGTGACCTCGCTCACACGCTCGCTGGTTGAGGCGGATGATAAGCTCCCAGTCCCAGTTTGCGAGAAAAGCGGCTCGCTCTTGTAGCGGTGATTGTGCGCCTCCACGCTCTCCATCACGTCCTCGGGACGCAGGTGCTGCAACAGGTCGGTGCGGAGTTTCATCAGCTATAGGGTATGCGGGGCAAGCGGTTTGTCAAGAATTCCTTGGAGGGGGCTGTCTAGAGTCCTTGAAAAACCAAGGATGATGTCGTTAGGTTAATTTATTCGTCTTGTGTCTTCAAGTCTTGCGTCTTGGGTCTGAGGCAAAGCCTCGCTAACATTGCCGCGCTTGTATTCCACAGGCAACACCTGCCCGTCTGTGTGAAACTCCACCACATCACACTGACCGGAAAGACCGAGTCGCAATGAGCGCACCGACATGCCACGGGTGGTGCGGATGCCCGCCCGCGATTCGTCCGGGCCGTCGTGTGCCTTTTCATGCAGCACCCGGCCATCAGCGGTGAAATAATTTTCCGCCCATGCTTGTTCCAAATGAATCAACGCGCACTGGCGCGGGCAAAACAACCAGTGCTGGAGTGCGGAGATGGGAAGCAGTTGGTCGTCGGCGAACATCGGGAGAAGACGCAAGACTTGAAGACGCAAGACACAAGATCGGAAGAAGAATTCAGTGGCGGGAGATGAGGGGGTTCATGATTGGATCAGGGATACTCATCCGCCGGGCCCATCGTATCGCCGGTCTCGATGACCCGGGACACCTTGCCGCCACAGGCCGGGCAATAGCCTGTTAGGATGATGTCGCCGGAGGGGTGCAGATCGCCCCTTGCGTCACGAATGCCCGTGCCATCGCAGGCACTGCACCAGATATGATTCAGGATCGCCTCCTTTCCAGCGTCGCTCATACGCGCCCACCGCCGCATCGCGGCGGGCGTGAGTGTGGGCGTGACGTGCATGGTGATTTTGGGGGTTGTGTCTCGCTGTCTTGCATCCTCACGCCCGCACATACCGCTGGCTGGGACTTTGGGTGAGGAAACGGAGTGGATCAGGCGAAGGAGCGACTCCCTATTGGCGGCCTTGATCTTGCGCAATTTGCCGTCGGCGGCAGTCATCTCAACCGGGGGACAATTCGTCCCCCAGTAGGAAAAACTTGTCTGAAAATACTCGTGGAATGTCATTTGATGAAGAATGAGTGCAGTGTTAGACCAATTCCTGGATGCAGCAAGGCGGAAAGGGCGTGGAAGAGAGGATGCGTGGCACGTCGCAGGATTTGCGGAGTTGTGGAGGTCTGGGGTGACGGTATTGGGATGACGGTCGCGAGGATGGGTGCTTCATGGACGGGGAAAAACCAGCCGTTTTGCAGGGG
>JBILFE010000305.1:0-5129 GCA_044351705.1 Luteolibacter sp.
AGGAACCAAGCACCGGGGTTGGATGTCATGATGGACAACGCCATCCGGCTCCATCTCATCGGGATTGCAACATCATGCATCGGTCTGCATCCGTGGCAAGGGGGGGGGAGCCGCAGTTTTAGTTGGGAATGTAATCGGTTTTGGGAGGCGGATATGTATGGCCCCGGGACCAACCGGCCCGAGCAGGTGCACAATGAATTCCTGCAAGCGGCGACTGACTACGGGCTGATTGGGGTTGGATTGTTAGGCATGTTTATTGGCGCCCTTGTGGTTGTGGTGGTGATCCGGAGTCTGTTTGCAGAGGCCACAAGCCAAGCTCCAAATGCCGATTCGTGGCGCATTGGCGGGGTGGCGGGGCTTGCCGGCATTTTGGCGCAGTCCAACTTCAGTTTTGTTTTTCACATGCTGCCCGGCGCCCTGCTGCTTGGATTGTGCCTGGGCCGGGCGATGCACACCGGTGCGGCGGGAAAAGCCGCGGCTGCGCATGCCCCAGCGATGGTTGCTACGGGCTTCGGTCTGGCCTGCGCGGCACTGCTGGTGCCGATGGGTTGGCTAGGCTCACGGCTGACGGTAATCCGATGGGAGGATAGCTATGGAAAACATCGGGTGCTGCCCCGGCAGGCGAGAATTGCCGCCCTAACGGAAGCGATCCAGCGCTGGCCGTTGAAGGAGTTTTATCTTGCCCGGGCGAATATTTTCCAACAGCAATCAGCGGAATCATCCCACGGGGGGTACGACAAAGCGGCCGTGAATCGCGCCTTGGAGGATTACCAGGCCGCCGCGGTGCTGAATCCGTTTGATCCCGAGCCGGTGGTGAACCGGGCGAACCTGCTGGGTTTGTTAGGTGAAGATGCCGAGGCCATTGAGCAGTTTGATCGGGCGATCAGCCTGCAAGGCGGGATGGAAGCCGGGTTCAAAGCCTGTTATTCCAAGGCTGCGTACTTGCAAGTCAAGGCGGATCGGTTGTTAGCCACGCAGCAGAACGGCGAGGCATTGGAAGTGTTGATGGCTGCGCGTGACACGCTGGTGAAAGCGTCCGATTTTCCATCCGGCGCGCCACTGGGGCTGGCGGCGAGGTCATTGCGGATTGCGATCGCGAGTCGTTTGGGTGTCATGCTAAGCATGGCGGGCCGCGATCAAGAGGCAGAAGCTGAGTTTGAGAGTGCGGCCATGGTTTGGGGTGGCACCGGCATCAACTATCTGCATGCCTGGCATCTGCGCAATAAAGCGGAGCGGATTTGGAAAGAGCGCAACCCGGCCGAGGCGCTCAGGTTGTTTTTGAAGGCCCGCACGCTGCTGGCCCAGGCGGGCCCCAAGCCGCTTCCCGGCGACACTGCCGACGAGCGTGCCAAGCTGCGACAGGACCTGGATCAGTTTATCAAATTTCTCCAAGCCGCGAAAATCCAACCGTCGGTGGCGCCCGGCAAGTGATGCCTCAGCGGGGCACTTGGCTCCAGTTGATTTGTTGGTCGGCAAAGGCGGCGAGCAATCCCAGAAGTTTGGCATCGGATTCCTGTTCGGTCACCGGGGTGTCGATCCAAGGCATTTTGCCAAACCACATGGAGACCGAGACGTAGGCCCAACGTTGGTCGATGCCGTGGATGAGGCGGTCGGCGATGTCCACAAGGGTGCGCCGGAGGTGATCATGTTCGATGCGGGCATGACCGACAAAGAAATAATAAGTGACACAGTCGAAGTGGCGGTCCTGCTTGCGGTCTTGGGGATGGGGGATGGTTTGAGTGGAGCGGAGGCGGCGCACGGTGATGGTTCTGCCATTGGTGAGCTTGAGCTGGATCGTTTTGGATCCGAGGATGTTGTGTCCCTGGGCCGGCATGCAGCGTTCGGGACGGTGAATTGAGTTGTTCAAGTCAGAACCGGACAAGACCACGGAGATGTCGGCACGGTCGGGGACGCTGTCGCCATTCGGCGCATATTCGCCCGGCCGCGGGCAGAGGCAGATCGCCTTGGAAAACTCCGTGTCCCGAGCCAAGGTGGCTGTTTCCGCTTCACTTGCCGGAATATTCTTGAACTGCCAAGCCGCGATGCGGGGTGGCAGTTGCATGGTGATAGCGGACTGGGCGACGTCACCGGTTTGTGGCAAGAAATAAATCGAGCTCAGCGAGGCTGCCAAAAACAGCGGTAAAACCAGGGGCTGGAACTTCATGGTTCAGGAGGAGTGGAGTTAGCTGAGGGAACTTGGCTGACCACGACCCGCCTGAGTTGTTTGCGCGCGGGGCGTTGCCACGGCAGTCCTCCCTCCAGGAGCGTATGGATGCATAGCAGAAGTGCCAGTGAGAATGGATAGAAAAGCAACAGGCCGGACCAATCGTGCCAGGTTTCGCGAGCCCACTTTTCATCACCATATTCGGCAATAACAAAGATGGATGTGACGCGCAGTGCGTTGCCGATAATGGCCAAGGGCACTGCGGACAAAAACAGGATGGCCTTTTTCCAGAGTGCGATTCTGGCAATGTAGGCCCAAGCCGCCGAGATCATCAGCAGCGCCATGAGCGAATGAATGCCACTGCAACCACCGGCGATGCTCAGCGGAGCCCAGTTGCCCTTTACCGGCAGGATATCGGTCCCTTGGGTATAGGTTTCCACACCGCACCAGGCGGCACCGTGGTGCGCCAATGAGGTGGCCAGCAGTTGCAGGTGGATGGTGGCTTGTTGGAAGCTCGGCAGCGGGATGGCCAACCAAAAGAAAAATAGCGGGAAGGAGAGCAACTTGGCGACTTTCCAGCCCCACAGATGCCAGGCTGCGCCCCACAACAGGAAGGGCAGTCCGACCACGGCGATGCGGGGTTGCAGCGTCCGGTAGGCAGCAGCATAGCAGATCGCCCCGGCAAAAACCGCAAGCAAGCCCAAGCTGCTGCCATTTGCCACTGCGGCGCGCAAGTCCTTGTAACGGTAAGCAATCAAGCCTGCTATCAAGAATGGGAAGATCAGCCCGTGCTCATAATCATTCTCGCCGTTCCAAGCGCTGCGAAGCCAACCCAAGGCGGAAAGTTCGCGGCCGGGGCCAAAGCGCGGCACCACGGCAAAATAACCAATCACAATCAGCGCCGCAAGCGCGGCTGCAACCCACGTTTGCAAGCGATGGCTGCGCGGATCGGGTGCAACGGCGGAGATGGCGGCGTTTTCGGGTTGATTCATCGGGGGGGGTGGCAGGCCGGCATTTTTTTTGCGGGTGATTTTCGAGCAAAGTATTGCCGAGTGCCAAATGAATGTCAACACTGCCGCCGCCTCGCCAATTTGCCTATGAAACTCATCAGTGGAACCGCACACCGCGCGCTAGCCGAGCGCATCGCCGAAACCCTTGGACAAGCGCTGGCGGATGTTCATGTGACGGCATTTCCTGATGGCGAGACGTTTGTGAAGATCAACGAAAACATCCGCGGTGCCGATGTTTTCATCATTCAGCCATCGTGCCCGCCGACCAATCACAACATCATGGAGTTGTTGATCATGGTGGACGCCGCGCGGCGTGCCAGTGCCGGTCGCATCACTGCGGTGATGCCCTTTTATGGCTATGCCCGGCAGGATCGCAAGGACCAACCGCGGGTCCCCATCACCGCCAAATTGGTGGCCAATCTATTGACCTCGGCCGGTGTCGGCCGGGTATTGACCATGGACCTCCATGCCCCTCAAATCCAAGGTTTCTTCGATATCCCGGTGGATCATCTCTACGCCAAATCCGTGCTCATCAACCACCTGCGCGAACAACATCCGGATGCCACCAACCTCACCGTGGTGTCGCCTGACGTCGGTGGCGTGAAAATGGCCCGTGCTTATGCCGATGCCCTCGGAGCCGAGTTGGCCATCGTGGCCAAGCATCGCGTCAGCGCCACCCGGGTGGAGGCCATGAATGTGATAGGCGAGGTCGAGGACCGTGATGTGTTGTTGGTGGATGACATGACGGAGACCGCCGGCACCCTCAAGGCGGCCGCCGAGATTCTGCGCAAGCATGGAGCGCGGCGGATTTTTGCCGGCGTGTCGCACGCCATTCTGGGCGATCTGGGCCATCAACGGCTGCGTGACTCCGAGATTGAGGAGGTCATCACCACCGACTCCGTGCCGCAAGCGGCAGGGGAAAAGGTCCGCGTGGTGAGTGTGGCGCCTTTGCTGGGAGAGGCGATTCGGCGGATTAGCGACGGTCAGTCGGTGACCTCGTTGTTTGAGGTTTGAAAGTGAGTTTGATGTTTTACGAACAATTTTTTGACAAGTGAGCGGCGGGCCGCTATAGAGTCCCCCCCCGAGACCGAAGGCGGAGACCCTCCGGCATGTTTCATCAACCCCCAACGTCCTCTCTGATATGGCCAACAAGCAACCACTCAAAGCAGCCGTGCGTGCCCGCACCGGTTCCGGCAGACTCAATCAAATGCGCCGCGAAGGCTGGCTCCCGTCCGTCATTTACGGGCGCGGCACCGAAAATCAAAACCTCAAGGTCCATGCCAAGACATTCGCCGAGTTGCTCGCAAAGAGCAGTTCGGAAAACATCCTGGTCAACCTTGACATCGAAGGTGCTGGCACCCGCTTGGCTTTCCTCCAGGCCGTTCATCACGACGCTCTATCCGGCCATGCCCTGCATGCCGACTTTCTGGCGATTGACGAAAATACGCCGATCACCGCCCACATCCCGGCCCATCTCGTCGGTGAAGCCATCGGCGTCAAGGCTGGCGGATTGCTCGAACAATACATCCACGCCATCGAAATCACCTGTCTGCCAAACGACCTTCCAGAGGTGCTGGAGTTTGACGTGACCCATCTCGGCGAAGGCGATTCCCTGCATATCGCAGATGTGACATTACCGGCCGGGGTGCGTACCACGCATGCGTCTGACGTGGTCATCGCCCACGTCGGCAAGCAAGGGTCAGGCACGGATGAGGCAGAAGTCACGCCGGCGGCTGGCGCCCCGGCTGCGGCTGCCCCCGCCAAGGCGGCCACTTCCGCCAAGGCGGCCACTCCCGCCAAGGCCTAAGCATCCATTCAATTCAAAAACAAACCCGTTTCTCATCAACGCCCGGTATGCTCCCGCATCCCGGGCGTTTTTTTAGGTTTGCCGAGTCTCCGCCGCCCCACTCATCCTAGACAGGAAAATGAGAACCACTGATTTCACTGATTGAACT
>JBILFE010000306.1:0-5117 GCA_044351705.1 Luteolibacter sp.
GGGCTCCCAAGGTGGACTCCAAACGCGCCGGTTCCAAGCCTGAATGGATGGAAGGCGGGGATTTTTTGTCACCTTTTTTTATGCAGGCGTTTGCCTGTTAGTCGGGCGGCAATCAGATTCGGGCAACGGCCGTGGTTGCGGAGTTGCTCGCAAGTCGCCTCAATCTTGAGCGCTTGGCGGATCGGCCTGAAACCCAGCCGGCGCGTCACGCAATCATTGAGCAATTCGATGTGCGAATCCTCGAACTCCACCACCCGGCCGCAATCGATACACACCAGATGATTGTGCGCCGGCTTGTCGAGAAAGTTTGGATCGTAAGTGGTTTGGTCGTTGCCGAGGTCAATTTCGCGCAACAGGGTCGCCTCCACCAAGAGTCCCAATGTCCGATAGACCGTGGCCCGCGAGGTGTTGGCATCGGTTTTACGGACCCGCTCAAACAATTCGTCCGCAGTGAAATGTTCGTCTTGTGAGAATGCGGCAGCCACGATGATCTCGCGTTGTGCCGTGCGACGCAAACCGTTTTGGCGAATGAAATCATCCAGCCGTGCTTGAACTGAAGCGTCCATGCCGCGACCATAACGCCGCGCCACCGCATCGCAAAGCTCAAAGCGTGCCGCGGGCCTCAAAAAGCGCCATTGCCGTTAGTTCATTCGCAGCGGGCCCCGCCGCTCATGCGCGTCAAGTTAAGGATGGTTTGTGATTTTGCGTGACGATTTTTCACCATATTAACCACAGATTACACAGATTCCACGGATTGAATTAGGTTCCATTTGCAACTTCTCCGAAGTTGCAAATGGTGAAAAAATCCAAACCAAAAAAATCCGTAAAATCCGTGAAATCCGTGTAATCTGTGGTTTTTCTTCCCTCATTGCAGGAATTTAACTTCGGAGTTCGGGCTTAACTTGGCGCGCATGCCCGCCGCTGCGCCGTTGTTTTGCCTCGCGCCGTGCGCGTTCACGCCGCAGGCGCGCCAGCGTCGGACGCGGCCGCAACCACCACAGCGCATACAGGCTGCCGGCCACGCCGCCACCGACGTGACAGGCGTGGCCGATGACAAACCAGCCGGCGAACCCATGTGCCACGAGGATGTTGCCGAGGTGGGCAAACCCGGGCAGGCCGAGTTTTGGATTGGCCAGGGCCAGGAACAACTCCGCCAGCAAGATGCCTATGCCCAGGCTGCGGCCTGAAACCGGCAGGGGGAACATTCTTGCCTCCGGAGACAGCGTGGTGATCACCAGCAGCAGGCCCACGGCCGCCCCCGAAATGCCAACCAGCGGAAAGGCATCCTTGCCGCCATCAGCCAAAATCAAGTGTCCCGCGGCACCGCCAATAATACCGGCAGCCATGGCATTGAGAAATCCGCGGGTTCCCAGCAGTTGCTCGACGCGCGCCCCCAGAATGACGATGCACAGGGCGTTGATGAGGGCATGCAGCCAGCTTCCATGCAGCCATGCATAAGTGAGGATTTGCCAGATGCTGCCACCGGCCACCTCGTCACGGCGCAAGCCGAGGGATAGATACAAGCCGGGGAGCTGTGAGGCGCCACCGGCGGCCTCCACCAGCCCGTGGATGGCCAACACCAGTGCGGCAATCACCCATGGCCCGCGTGCTTGCATCAGTGGCCGACACCACCGGGCTATTGCCGGGAGTTGCGCAGTCATCCATGACATCGCGGTGTTGGCTTGGGCTGGATGAAACCTAACGGTTGATAGGGGGCTCACTCGCTGGCATGTGAGCGAGGTTCGCGCAGCACCACGTTGGGCGCGCCGGCGGTGGCTGCAAAGGGACCGCCTTCCAGAGGGGCCGCCCCGGTGAAGGCAATGTCGGGCAGATCCGTGGTTCTTCCTGCCAAGGGGAAATCCTTGCGCAGGGGGAAATACGGATAGCCTTCCCACATGAGAATCCGCTGCAGATTCGGGTGCCCGGCAAAGCCGATGCCCATCATATCCCACACCTCCCGCTCATGCCAGTCTGCCGCTCCCCATAAATCCACGGCCGTGGGCACGGGTTGGTTTTCACCCACCTTGGCCTTGACCCGCAGGTGTTTGGCATCATCCAGGGTGGCCAGTTCGTAAACCACCTCAAACCGCGGATCGGTGCCCAAATGATCCACCGCGGAAAGATCCAGCAGCATCTCATAGCCGAGGTCGTTGCGGCATTTTGCCAGCACCATGTGCAGGGCCTCCAAGGTCACCACCAGCGTTTGCTCGCCGCGGAAGTCCACGGTTTCCACCACCTGCTGCGCGCAGGTGTCGCGGATTCGTTTCACATCGGCAGCGGCGGTCATGGTTGCAATACGGGTTGAGGTTGGCGGCCGGGGCGTCATGCGGAAGCATCCAACATGCTCCGCTTCTGATCCATCAGGGCGTGTTCCGTGTCCACTTTTTCTTGCAAGCGCATCAAGCCGGCAAGCAATGCCTCGGGCCGCGGCGGACATCCGGAAATATACACATCCACCGGAATCAATTGATCGATCCCCTGCAGCACCGCATAGCTGCGATACATCCCGCCGCTCGACGCGCAGGCACCCATGGCCACGCACCACTTCGGCTCCGGCATCTGGTCCCAGATGCGTTTCACCGCCAGTGCCATCTTGTAGGTCACCGTGCCGGAGACCACCAGCACATCCGCCTGCCGCGGCGAAAACCGCATCACCTCCATTCCAAACCGCGATATGTCAAACCGCGCCGACGCCGTCGCCATCAACTCGATGGCGCAACACGCCAGCCCCATCGGCATCGGCCACAGCGAGTTTTTACGCACCCAGTTCATCGCCGCATCCACGCGGGTGACAATCACATTGCTTTCGATCATTGAATCGTAAACGCTTTCAAGAATGGATTTCGGGCTGACCATGCGAAGTTGTGCTGGAACAGTGGATTCACTCCGCCCGCATCTCAAGCGGATTGTGAAACAATTTTTTTTGCGATTTTCCGGTTTGCATCCGGGCAGATCTCTGGGGTAGCCTCGGGCCTCCTTCAACCCTCATGGCAGCATTCCCCCCATTAGAGCAAAAACCCGACCCGCGCGTGCAGGATCTTGTGGCGTCCATCGGCAATCAATTCGCGGTGCAGGGCGAATTCGTAAGCGGCGAGGAAATCGACAGCGGACACATCAATTCAACCTACAGTGGCACCTTCCGCCAAGCGGACGGGACGCGTCGGCGATACATTTTCCAGTCGATCAACCGCAATGTGTTCAAGGATCCATATGCCGTGATGCGCAACGTCGAGTGCGTGACGCGCCACATCAACGACAGGGTGCTGCGCGTGAAAAAAGATCTCGGCGGCCAAACGCTCAATCTGTTTCCAGCCCGCGGCGGCGCGGCCTGGGTGGAGGACGCCGGCGGCGGCGTCTGGCGCTGTTATAATTTCATCGAGGGTTGCGTCACCTACGACGTCGTCGAAAACACCCGCCAGGCCTATCAGGCGGCCCGCGCCTTCGGCTCCTTTCAGGATCTCGTCAGCGATCTGGATGCCACCAGCATCTGCGAAACCATCCCGGATTTCCACCATACCCGCAAGCGCTTCCAGCGCCTGATGGAGGTGGCCGCGGCGGACCCCTGCGGCCGCCTCGCCTCGGTCCGCCCGGAGTTTGACTTTGTCTCCCAGCGCGAACCCCTCACGGGGGTGCTGCTCGATGGCATCGCGGCGGGAACCATCCCGTTGCGTGTCACCCACAACGACACCAAGATCAACAACGTCATGATCGACGCGGAAACCGATGAGGCCGTGTGCGTGATAGATCTGGACACCGTGATGCCCGGCTTGGCGCTCTACGACTTCGGCGATCTGGTGCGCAGTGCCACCAGTCCTGCCGCCGAGGACGAGACGGACCTATCCAAGGTGCAAATGCAGATGCCGATGTTCGAGGCCCTGGTCGAAGGCTATCTGGATTCCGCCAGCGCCTTCATCAACGACACGGAAATCGAGCACCTTGCCTTCGCCGGCAAGTTGATGACCTTGGAAGTGGGAATCCGCTTTCTAACAGACCACATCGAGGGCGATGTCTATTTCAAGACCCACCGGCCCAACCACAATCTCGACCGCTGCCGTACCCAGCTCAAGCTCGTCGAGCGCATCGAAGCCCGTGAGAACAAGATGAACGCCTTCGTCCGCAAAGTCCGCAAGGGCAAGCATTAGTTCAGGGGTTAGGGCTGGCACCCGGCGGCGAAGTGTGCCATGGTGGCGCTCGCATGCCATCGCCCGCAGCCCATCCGAATGATCCGTTACATGGTGTAACCCTGGAAACGGTGCTCAGCACGGTGGTGGCGCGCCACGGCTGGGAGGCCATGAGCCGGCAAATTCCGATCCGCTGCTTCATGTTTGACCCGACGCTCAAATCCAGCCTGACATTCCTGCGCAAAACCCCATGGGCCCGCAAACGCCTGGAAGATTGGTATGTGCATGACGCCAGGTCGTCCTCCAGTGAGACACGAAACGATTCGTCCGCATCCGGCGGGGCGCGTGCGTGAGAACGCGGGGGGGGAGAAGCGGAAGATCCTGCCGCAGGATGCGGCAGGCAGCACGCTGGAAGCGTGCGCCACCCCTCGTCAGTACGCGGGAGGGGGGGGTGGTGCGGACGCATAAAACCACCGACAAGAACTGATGACACTGAGAGCACTGGTGGGTTTAGAACGCGGAGCGAGCGCTAGCGAGCATGGAAAAAACCGGCGCAGCCCTAACTGGCATGGCACCGCGAAGCGGGGCAATTTAGTGCTTAGAATTTTGGATTTTCTTCGTATCAAGGTCACCTTCAGCCCGCCCCAGCCGGACCGTTCGGAGAACGGTCCCTGCCCAGCCGATGCGACGCGAATGGGCAGGGACGCACCTCCGGGGCGTCCGGTGGTGGCAGGGCCGCGGCCATCCGCGGCCATCCGCGGTCAATTGTTCATTGAGTTCGTTGAGCGAAACTCGCTCGCCGTCCCGGCAAGCAAGGAGTTCGGACCGGCCGAAATCACGGAGTCGCGCCCGCCGGTAATCCTAGACAGGAAAATGAGAACCACTGATTTCACTGATTGAACTGATTTAGAATAGGTTATAGAGCCATACCCACTAATCTAAAAGGTGTACGCTCTAATTGTTATCTCGATTGGATTTTTCAGTGTAATCAGTGAA
>JBILFE010000307.1:0-5112 GCA_044351705.1 Luteolibacter sp.
GACCGGAAGCATGTTCGTTGCGGTTGGCTTATCCGGAACAGTCATCACTTCATCCGATGGTTTCACTTGGCAGCAATTAAGTCCCAGCGGCTTCTTATACGGGACCTCGTTGAACTATGTCGTGTGGACCGGAAGCCGCTTGGTGGCGGTGGCTTCAAGCGCCCGCATTTATGTATCAACCAACGCCACTGCATGGAGTGAAATATGGAATCCGGCCAGTGCTACGATGGACACGATCGCGTGGTCGGGATCGATGTTGGTGGCCGTCGGCACCAGTGGTGCCATCATCACTTCCCCGGACGGCCTCGCCTGGACCACGCGGACGAGCAACACGACCGCTAGTCTGTGGGGCGTGACATGGACCGGTTCGCAGTTCGTCGCAGTCGGCAATTCCGGCGTGATTGTGACATCACCCGACGGTGCCACATGGACCCCTCGCACCAGCGGTCTCACATCAATTTTCAACTCGGTGTCATCTAACGGAAGCAAGATCGTCGCCGCAGGATCGAACCGCTTGGTCGTCGTCTCGGACGATGGTATTGACTGGTCGGTAGTGGACACCGGCGTCGGTGGCTTCGACTTCATGCTAGGTGCGCAGGGACGGCTTTATCTGTTCGGGATGACCGGAGCGGTGCTGGACAGCGGCGATGGACTGACTTGGACGATCCGCCGTCGTGGTCCCTATGCGATGCCGCTTGAGCCGGTGGACGCCGGAACCCAAAGGTGGGAGACCGACGGCGGTTCGATTTACCATGTTGAACGCCCTGACCTCGTCTGGAAACAGCGCCGGGCTGCCGGATTCCAAATCCTTGACCTCCATTGGACCGGCACCCGCTTCGTGGCGGTGGGTTCCGGAGGTGGAGCGGAAACCTCGCCGAATGGAGTGGACTGGTCGGAGTCGCTCATTCCTACCGGCGATCAGTTGGCAGCGGTGGCATCGAGTTCGGCCCGGGTCGTTGTCGTGGGCAGTTCCGGCACGATTGCATCTGCGGCAAACCCGTCCACGCAGCTTGTGGGCATGGCCGCATGGTGCCACGCGCGCGCCCTTGCTAGAGACGAGGAACCTCCACCCGTCAGCACATTCGGAACGGCGGACTTGCTGGCCTATGGACTGGGCCTGCCTTTTTCCCCGGGCGAGGTGTCGGTTTTCGAACTGACGCCGCATCTGCTGCCGGGTGGTCGCCGGGGACTTGAATTCAGCGTCCCTGTTGTTGATCGCCCGGACCTGCGCTATGTGGTCGAAGAATCCGCTACGATGGGGGCTGAAAGCTGGATGACGATCGCCAGCAAGAATCCCGGTCAGCCGTGGACAGGGTCGGCGACAATCACCGCCAATTTTCTCGCCGACTTCTGGATGTTAGTCGAAGTAGCAACCGCTTTGGAGTCGCCGCCCGGGCAATGCTTCTATCGGCTCAAGATTGAACTCGTGGCCCATTGATTGCAGGCATAAACCGCGATTCCCCCGCCCTTCGGCCCGGCCATCTGCTCTTGCAGGACGCCGGGCGTAATGTAGTCTCGGACTTCAGTCCGTTCTTCATCATCAATCAAGCGGACTAAAGTCCACGACTACCATCCAGAGAAGCACTGGATCGAGCTTCCCCCGTGGCGATCCACCAAGGGCCCGCCTCGGGGCAATGCCGGAGTCGGATGAAAGGATGTGGCGCGGGACCCGGTAGACCCCGGCGTGACGCGCAAGACTAACAACATGGTTGCCATCCGGCTCGTTTCCGCAGCCCTGCTGCTGGGATTGTCGCTCTGCATGCACGCCGGCGCCGCCAAGCCCGCCAAGCCGAACATCATCCTCATCCTTGCCGACGATCTCGGCTACGGCGATGTCGCTTGCTACGGCGCGACCCAGGTGAAGACGCCCAACATTGACCGGCTTGCGGCCGAAGGACGGCGTTTCACCGATGCGCACTCGGCCTCGGCGGTGTGCACGCCGTCGCGCTACGCGCTGCTCACCGGCGAGTACGCGTTCCGCAAGAACATCTGGGGGCCGGTGATGAATCCCAGCCCGCTGGTCATCGATCCATCGCGGGCCACTCTCGCCAGCATGTTGCACGGCCAGGGCTATGCCACCGCGTGCTTCGGCAAATGGCATCTCGGGTTTGGCAGCAAGCCGAACACGGATTGGAATGCGGATCTCAAGCCCGGCCCGCTCGAGCTCGGCTTCGATCATTACTTCGGCATTCCCGTCGTCAGCAGTCATCCGCCCTTCGTATGGGTGGAGGACCATCGTGTGGTGGGCCTCGATCCCGCCGATCCATTGGTCTATGGCGGCATGCCTCCGACCCGAAAGTTTCCGGAAAAAATGTTGGCCCCGGCGATCTCGGGCGGCACGGCCGCGCACGCGCTCTATCGCGATGAGGAACTGGGAAGCTCTCTCACGGAAAAAGCCACCGCGTGGATCCGCGACAAAAAAGATGCACCGTTCTTCCTCTATTTCGCCACCCCGCACATTCACCACCCGTTCACTCCCGGCGCGCGCTTCAAGGGCAGCAGCGCCTGCGGCCGCTATGGCGATTTCATCCAGGAGTTCGACTGGATGGTCGGCGAGGTCATGCGCACCCTCGATGAACTCAACCTGCGCGACAACACCCTCGTCATCCTCACCAGCGACAACGGCGGCATGCTCAACCAAGGCGGCCAGGCTGCGTTGAAGGCCGGCCACCGGCTCAATGGGGGTTTGTTAGGGTTCAAGTTCGACTCATGGGAGGGCGGCCACCGCGTGCCGTTCATCGCCCGCTGGCCGGGCAAAATCGCCGCCGGCTCCACTTCGGCGCAACTCATCTGTCATGTGGACATGCTCGCCACCCTGGCCGCTCTAACCGGTGGCCCGCTCGCCGCCGACGACGCGCCGGACAGCTTCAACGTGCTGCCGGCCCTCACCGGCGCGCCGGAACTCCCGTTGCGCGATCATGTCGTGCTCGCTCCCCTGCGGTCACCGAACCTCGCCATTCGTCAGGGCCAATGGGTTTACATCGGGGCCAAAGGCGGCGGCGGGTTCAGCGGCACCCAGCCCGGCGACCACGCACTGGGAGGTCCCGCCGCGCTCAAGTTTGCCGGCGAAGTCAACAGCGACGTCGCCAACGGCCGCCTCAAGCCCGACGCACCACAGGCCCAGCTCTACGACCTGCAGTCCGATCCGTCCCAGTCCCGCAACGTCATCCGCGAGCACCCGGAAGTTGCCGCGCGTCTGAAGGCGTTGCTCAAGGAATGTCAGGACAAGCCGCGCAGCTCCCCGCGCCGGTAAAATGTAGTCTCGGACTTCAGTCCGTTCTTCATCATCAATATAGCGGACTAAAGTCCACGACTACCATCCAGAGAAGCACTGGATCGAGCTTCGCCGTGGCGATCCACCAAACCCGCCTCGGGCCATCCCGGGGCAACTTGTTCACTAATTGCTTGCCTAGGCCATTGAGGATTGGATATTTGAGTGGCGCAGCCCATCGCATGCCGGGATGGCGAAATTGGTAGACGCGCTTGATTTAGGATCAAGTGGGGTAACCCTTGCAGGTTCGAGTCCTGTTCTCGGCACTTTACCTTGTAAATAAAGGAGTTACAACGGAAATGAGAGGCGGTTTTCAGTCTTACTGAATTTAACTGTGCCCAAAGTGTGCCCAATCCTGCGGAGCTTCCTTTGCCTTTACCTACAACGAATTGCCATCAGACGGGTATTTGGGAGGGGCAAAAAACTATACAGATAGAGTGGCGATGACGATTGTCGAGGTGATCCGGCTGTCTGGTCTTGCTCCAAGCAAGCGTCGAGGACGATCTCGCTGCCGTCTGGTCGTCGTCGTCGATGTGGTGCCGGGTCGATGAGCTCACTGGAGCGATTGACGGATGACCCACAATGAACTGTTTAAGGTTTTGCATAAATCTCCAATTGATTCATTCCTGCCTCCTCAACCAGGTGGTTACCACGCCGCCGCTTTGGCCGGCATCGCAATAAGGCACCAGAACAATTTTGGTCGGAGCGCCATCCTCCATGGCATCCACTTGATAGGCTTGTGTTCCGATCCACCCTTGCGAGAGCGCGCCTTCCGCCTCCTTGAGTTGGACAGACGCTGTCGCTATTGAAACCTTGGACGCATCGATTTTGTTGAGCGCTTGGTCGAAGGCAAGAACCTGCGGCCCGCGTTTGAGCGCCACGTGTCCCGGATAGCTCTTCCCGCCATCCAAAAGCTGAGTCGGCATGGCAAAACTCACATCGATCTTGTCACCAGTTTTCCAAATCCGGTCGATCGTGGCCATTTCCGTTGAATGGACGGCATGTTTCACATGGTTCACTGAAACGGTATAGTCCGTAGCCCAATAAGGAATGCGCAATTGAAGTGCAAACCGGGTTTCCGTGGTTGGATCCACGGTGATGGAAACCTGCCCATCTGCGGGAAAACGGGTTTCCGTTTTGAAGGCGACGGTGGTTTGGCCCACGGTGGTCTTGAACATCCCTGGCTGATAGAAGAGAATGGCGGGCTTGTTCCCAAGCGCGCCGTCGGCAAACAGAGGAATCATGGCGATGCCCCGGGGAATGCTCGACATGCAGCAGCAAATGTTTGCACCGTAAGGTTTTTTGCCCATCAACGGGGTATAGTAGCTGACATCACCGTTGCGCGGGTTTTCGGCACCAAACAGGTGGTTGTAGACCGCGCGTTCCAATTCGTCCAGAAACTCGATTTTACCAAGCAGTGTGAACAACTGATAGTTGAGTTGGATCCATGACGTGGTGACACAACCTTCAGCCATGTTGGCGTCCACTCCGGCGGGCAATTCGTGATCACCCTTGAAATACTCATGTGAACTGGAGGATCCGGTAATATAGAGGCGGTTTTCCGTCACATCCCGCCAGGCAGTCATGGCCGGCTTCAGGTAGGATTCGTCGCCGGTCACTTTGTACAGCTTGACCAAGCCCGTGAGGATGGAAAGCAATTCATAAGCCTTTCCATTGGCGGTTTTATCCACCCTGCCCAAGGCATTGAGCGATGAGATGATCTTGGGGCCATTGGGCTGTTCGAAGCTCTGGACGATATATTTGCAGAAGTCCAGATACTGAGACTTTCCGGAAAACCGGTACAAATCCACCATGGGATCAAGGATGCTGGTCGTGGCCAT
>JBILFE010000308.1:0-5104 GCA_044351705.1 Luteolibacter sp.
GTCCATCGGCCACATCTCACCGGAAGCCGCCGCCGGCGGCGCCATCGCGCTCGTTAGAGATGGTGACGCCATCAGCATCAACATCGCCGAACGCTCGATCCAACTGCTCGTCAGCGACGCGGAGCTCGCCGCGCGCGAACAAGCCGAGGTCGCCAAGGGCAAGCTTGCCTACCGTCCCGCCGCGCGCAACCGCCAGGTCTCGAACGCCCTGAAAATCTACGCCCGGCACGTGACCTCCGCTGACAAAGGTGCGGTGCGCGAGGAACTCGAATAGTACTAACAACTGTTCATGAAAATCGTCCAGTCCCGGCTTGATGAAAACCTGCGGAATGGACATCGCCACCTCGCCCGCCATTCATGAATGGGGTGTCATGGCGGCGTCTGCGGGCGCTTTGTTGGAAGGAAAGCCTGCAGATTTCCCGTGATCCGAGCAGCATACTCATCGCGTTTTTCCTGCCTCTGATCATGCTTTTCATCTTCGGCTACGGCATCAACCTGGATTTCTCGCGCTTGCGAATCGGGCTGCTGGTTGAAGATGCCGGCACCGATGCCACCGCCTTCGCCGCCGCGCTGACTGGATCCCCGTGGCTGGAGGTGCGCGGCTTTGACTCGCGCGCCTCCATGGAACTCGCCTTGGTGGACTCGCAAATCCGCGGCTTCGTCGTCGTCGCGCAGGACTTCTCCCGCAAAATGAAACAAGCCGGCGCCACCGCGCCCGTGCAGGTGGTGGCCGACGGCACCGAACCCAACATCGCCCAATTTGTGCGGGCCACGGTCAGCGGTGTGTGGCAGACCTGGCAGATGCAGCGTGCCGAAGATCGGGGCGAAGACATGCACCGCGAGATTATGTTAGAGCCGCGGTTTTGGTTCAATCCGTCGGCAGAGAGCCGCAATTTCATCATTCCCGGCTCGATCACGGTGATCATGACGGTGATTGGGGCGTTGCTCACCTCGCTGGTGGTGGCGCGGGAATGGGAGCGCGGCACCATGGAGGCATTGCTGGCGTCGCCGGTGACACGCACGGAACTGCTGCTCAGCAAGATCCTGCCCTACTACGGCCTGGGCATGATTTCATTGATGCTGTGTGTGGGCGTCGCGCACTGGGTTTTGAAAGTGCCTTTCCGCGGGACGATCCCTGCGCTGTGGGTGGTGGGGTCATTGTTTCTGCTCAGCGTGTTAGGCATCGGGCTGGCCATTTCCACGGGCATGCGCAACCAGTTCAATGCCGCCCAGGCGGCGTTGAATGCGGCGTTTTTGCCGGCGGTGATGCTGTCCGGATTCATCTATGAAATCTCGAGCATGCCGGTGTTCCTGCGCGGGGTGACGCATATCATCCCGGCACGCTATTTCGTGTCGTCGATGCAGACGATCTTCCAGGCCGGGACGCTGTGGCCGCTCCTGCTGCCCGATATTGTCATGCTCACCGGCACCACCGTGGTGTTCATCGGTCTAACAGCAATGCTCACCAAAAGGAGAATGGAATGAATTTTTTATTCCGCATTCACGCGTTGGTGCGCAAGGAATTCCAGTCGTTGCTGAGCACCAATTCCGGACGCTTGCTGTTGGTCATGCCGGTGATCATTCAGACGGCGTTGTTTCCGTTTGCGGCCACGCTGGAGGTGAAGAACGCGTCCCTGGCGGTGTTCAACCAGGACCGCGGCCGGGCCTCCGTCGAGATGATGCAGCGCTTCGCCGCGTCCGGCGCATTCACCCGCATCATCCCGGTGTGGAGCCGCGAGCAATTGGATGCGGCCATCGGCACCCGTGAGGCACTGCTCGCGGTCCAGATCCCGGCGGACTTTTCGCGCAAAATCGCCACGGGTGAATCTTCCCCGGTGCAGGTGATCCTCGACGGCCGCCGGTCTAACAGCTCTCAAATCGCCTTCAACTACCTGCAATCCGTGCTGGATGTTTTCCTCAAGGACCGGGCGGCGGCGGCGGGGCGGGTGGTGCCATCCGAGATTGTCGCGCGCAACTGGTTTGTCCCCAACTTGGAATACACCCACTTCATCCTGCCCAGCTTGGTTGCCATCATCACGACCATCGGCTCGTTGATAGTAACCGCCCTGTCAGTCGCGCGCGAACGGGAACAAGGAACCTTCGAGCAGTTGTTAGTATCGCCGCTGTCCCCGGAAATGATCATGATCGGCAAGGCGGTGCCGGCCGTGGTCGTTGGATTTTTCCAGGCGACGCTTATTTTGATAGCGGCGGTGTTCATCTATGACGTGCCCTTCCGCGGCAGCCTGGCCCTGCTGTATGGCGGAATGTTCATGTACGCGCTGGCGTTGGTGGGCGTGGGCTTGTTCATCTCATCGATCAGCACAACCCAGCAGCAGGCGTTTCTCGGGGCCTTTGTCTTCATGGTGCCGGCCATCCTGCTCTCCGGATATACCGCGCCGGTTGAAAACATGCCGCTGTGGCTGCAACATCTAACATGGGTCAATCCGGTCCGGCACTTTGTGGAAGTCGTCAAAGGGGTGTTTTTGAAGGACGCCTCGTGGGTCCGGGTGCTCACGTTGGTGTGGCCGCTGGCCGTCATCAGCGTTGCCACCCTTTCGCTGGCCGCGCTGATGTTCCGTCGCAAAACCGCCTGAGGCCGGCCAGCGCTGTAGCGCGTCGCGTGATAAACCACCTCCCCCCTCAAGTGATCGGCAGTTCCAGCAGGAAGCAGGTGCCGGGCTGGCATGTGGATTCGAGGCTGAGGTTGCCGCCAAGGGCGCGCGCGAGGCGGCGCGACAGGGCCAGCCCCAGACCCACTCCCGGCTTGGATGAGGCGGCTTGCTGCGCGGACTTGTGGAAGGGCTTGAAGAGGTGCTTGCGCGTGCCGGGGGAAATGCCACTTGTTGTTAGACCGGCTGATGGAAAGCGTCAGCGCCTGGTGTGGCGCATCCGACGTGGCGTACTTGCAGGCGTTGTCCACCAGATTGAACAGGATTTGTTCGACCGCCGTGACATCCAACGCGACGCCTATGTTAGAAAGGGTGTCCGGCATTTCAACGTTGAGCTGCATGGTGGCGGCGGCGGCGCGCTCGGCGAGGCGGGGCGACAAGCGGGATACCAGCGAGCCGACGCTGGTATGTTCGATGCGTGCGCGTGCGCTGCCACGTTCGATGCGGCTGTAGGCGAGCACGTTTTCGACCAAATGTGATAGGCGGGAGGCTTCCGTTTGCAAGGTTTGGAGATAAGCTTTGCGGTGGTCGGGATCGGGGATCATGTCATCGGCGAGCATTTCCGAGTAGAGCCGGAAGGTGGTGAGTGGGGTGCGGAGTTCATGGGTGACGGATGAAACAAAGGAGGCGCGGCGTTCGCTGAGGGAAACCACGCCGCCCAGCAGCACGGCGACGGCGAGCATGGCCAGCGCCACGCAACCCCAGGCGACGGCCAACAGGGTGTGCAGCGGACTCCACGTCAGGGGTGGGTCGCGGGGTGCCTCACCGGGGACCAGTTGCCATGGCAGGGTAACGAGGGCCAACGGTGCATGGTCATAGGCGTTGGCCTTGGCGGTGAACGAGGCAGCGAGGGAAGACAGGGAGTTGCTGTTGGCAGCCGCGCCGATTTTCAAAACTGTTTCCGCGCTGAAGACGAACGGTTGGAAGGGAGTCAAGGTGGCGTTAGGCAGAAGGTCGCGCAGCGTGGCAAGCAGTGTGTTTGATAGAGCGCAGGTGCGCAGCCAGACGCCCTGCACACGGCTGCCAGCGCCGTCGACGACCGCACGGACCAGGAACAATTCACCCTCCAGCCAAAGCGCCTTGTAGGGAGTGACTTGGACGGGCGCGGCGGAGGCCGGCGGCACGGGCCGCGGGTCGCTGACGATGGATTGTTGGGACAAGGTGCTGTTAGACTGGATGGCCCGCTGCATGAGGGCCTGCCGGCTGTTGTATTCATTCAGAGTGGCGGCTTGTTCCTTGTTGGATTGATAGGTTGCAGGGTTCCCTGGCATGAGGCCCTGCCCCTGTTGTTGCGAGACGGCGTTGGCGGATGCCTGTTGGCCCGGGTCGGTGGGCGGCGCTCCAACCTGCGTGTTAGGCAAACCCATGTTGGCGGCGGCCACCGCCATCTGGTAGTTCGGGTTGACCGGTGCCGCCGGTGGATCCTGTCCCAAACCAAGCAGCTCGCGCAAACGCAGCAGGGCGGCGGCACGTTCCGCCACTTGCGCTTGCTGCGGTTCTCCAACTTGCGCAAGGTTGGGCAGCGGGTTGGCGGCAACCTGAGGGCAGCTCACCTGGCCGGACTCATTGATTTCAAAACGCAGAATCGCATCATCCGGCATTCCTCCAAGCGGGGGCGCGGCGGCGATGGCGGCGGCTCGCTCCACCTGGGAATTGCTGGCGGCAACGTCATGAAACTCAGAGGGACCGCGGTTGTTCTCCGCAAACAACAGGGCCGCCGCCGCCGTATCCATCCGCCACAACGCAAGCCGCACTTTTTCGCCAAGGGCGGCTTCTCCAGCGGCATGCACCCGGGCTTTTTCCAACGCAAGCGCGTGGTTCGTAATGACCGCCATGGCGGCGCCGACCACTGCCGCGCATGTTAGGAAAGCCAGCCAGATGAACCGCGTGTGTTTCATGGGATGGCGAGGATATAACCTTTGCCGCGGATTGTCCGCAGGAGGGTTTGTTGCGGATCGCGGAGTTTCTGCCGGAGATGGGCAATATGCATGTCCACCGTGCGCGTTTCGATATGTCGCGGGTCCAGATTCCACACCTGGCGCAACAATTCGTCCCGCGTCACCGCGCGCCCGGCGCAACTCACCAGGTACCGCAACAACTCCACCTCGCGCTCCGCCATTTCGCGGCTGGTGCCATCGTCATAACAAATGAGGTGCCGCTCGAAGTCCATGCTGCCACCCGGAAACTTCCAGGTGGCGACTGCCGCCGAGCGTTCGCTGCTGCGGCGCATCACCGCATTCACCCGGGCTAACAACTCGCGCACGCTGAACGGTTTGACGATGTAGTCATCCGCACCCATGGCAAGGCCCCGCACACGGTCGTTTTCCTCACCGCGGGCGGAGAGAATGATGACCGGCTGGCCGGGACGCTTGTGCTTCAAGGCTTGCAGGATGTCGAAGCCCGATGGACCTGGCAACACCAGGTCTAACAACAAC
>JBILFE010000309.1:0-5090 GCA_044351705.1 Luteolibacter sp.
AAGTCTCAGGCTCGCCCGTATGATGAATAACATGAAATGCATAACTCTTTCATAATCTGTGTAATCCGTGAAATCCGTGGTTTCTATTTTCCTTTCCAGCACCAGAACCCGCGCTGCGCTGGGGTGTGGAAGGCAGAGTAAGTTTTCAACTTAGTCGGGAGAATGAAGGTTCAGAGCGCCCAGGGGAGCGAAATCGGCCGTTTCTAGCAACTAACAGCGAAAGTCGGGCTAGTCACTCCGGGGCGGCTTGCGGAGCGGTGGATCCGGCATAGGAACTGGAAGTGCCCCGCACCAGAAACAGCAGATAGAAGGCCCTTTCGCAAGTGGCGGATGACCTGCCTGGGCCCGCGGTCTCAGCGGACATGACCTGAGCCGCCAGCTTGGGCGCCAGTTCTTGGTACCAGTTGTGGCCTCCGATCATGGCCAGGTTTCCCAACACGCCCAGGCGCTCGATGCCATACAAGCCGTAACCGTCGATGAGTTTCTGCGGCCAATGCTCCTGCACCCATCCCATGCCATCACATATCGCCCGCTCCACGTTCGGGTCGCTCAACTTGCGTTTGACGTCCCTGGACTTGTCTTTGTCGGAAGCACCCAGCTCCGAACGCGCCAGAATGACCGCCGTCAAGCCTGCGATGGTCATGTTGAGGGATGCGCCAGGCGGCCCTGATAGTGAGCGCTCGTCCGTTTTATAGTCCCATCCCCTGGCCTGGGCACTCGCTTCATAGCCATAGTCCTGGCCGGCGGTTTTCTTCCAGGCGTCCGACGTGTAGTCCACCCCGCTGGTGCCGGATTTTTCGGTTTGCACCCGGAGTTTGACGTCCGGTCCGGTTTTCTCTTGGGCCTTGAGGAAATGCTCGATGAGCGGGGCCCAAACCGTGGCAGGCGCGGAACCTTTCGCATCCCAGCCGCAGAGTTTGGCCGCCTTCAAACCCAGTGCCGCATATTGCGTATTGGAATGATCGTGGTCGCGGTAGGCTTTGCCGCTGTAGCTCCATCCCCCGCGATTGCCCGCTGCCGCCAGATCGTTGGCAACCCGGTTCACCCACTGGGTGACTTTCGGTTTGTCGGCGGCGACCATCGGCCACACCTCGCCGGATGGCGCGTGGAGCATGGCTTCCACCAGCATCAGCCCGACGCCTGCGCCGTAAGTCTGATCGCATCGATCCTTCAACAGGTCATCCCAGATTTGCTGCATAAGAGGATGGTTCGGCGAGACACCGGCTTTGACCAGAGCCAGACCTATCAATGTTTCCTCGCCCAGACCATGGCGGAATTGTTTTGCGAGATTGGCAGGCAGCCGGCCCTTCTTGTCGGCCAGGTTCTTCTCCGCAAGCTCAAGTGCCAGGGCAAGTTTCTTGTCCTTGTCTGGATCCATGGTGGGTTGATCCTTGCGTGAGGTGCGGCGTTTATCCGCCTTCTCAAGCCCCTTCTTCACGGCCTGCGGCAACAGGCACTCGGCCAGCAACTCAAGCTTCAAACGGCCAATCGCCGCTGTCACCACGGCCTGGTCCGCAGCAGACAAGTCACCCGCCTGCGCGGGCGGCGCTGCTTGTGGCTTGAGGTTCGGGATATCGCCCGCACCGCCACCGCTTGGTGGAGCCGCTGCTGGCGTGTCCGCAGCGGGCTTGGCGGGCTCATCCGGCGGCTCCACCGCCATGGCCACGCCGCTTGCCATGAGGGTCGCCAACGCTGCCATCTTCATCATTTCGAACGCTCGGAAATTGCTATTGTGGGAGGCTTGCATAGGGCTGGTGGGGTTGGATCCTATCACGTCATGGTTCAGATACAGGGTTTGAGGAATTGAGCCGGGCGTGACGCTGAGCCATCTCCCAAGCGACTTGCGGCACCCATTGGCGCCATTGTTCATCACCTGCGACAATCATCCGCAGCACGTCCCTACTGGTGTGCAACAACATCCGATCATCCTCGCAGGCAATGCCTATGATGAGCTTGTTGTCCAGAAAATGCTGATAGAGATGCACGCAGTCGTCCGGCGCGCGGAAATTATCCACCGTCACCAATTCCCCGCTGCGGCGGTTTTTCCAGGGAAAAACATACAACGCCACTTGGTTCATGAACAAGCGGCCGAATGATTCCAACAGCCCGCCAGCCAAATCCGCCGACCACTTGGATTTGAACAATTCATTGAGCAGGCCGATGCTCAGGACAATGCCCACCGGCTGGGTGGTGCAGCGGTTGAGGAAGCCGGCGATGCGATGGAACTGCGCACATCGCGACAGCAACACGGTTTTGCCCAGCGCCTGCAAGGCGTCCGCCCGATCCAGAAACCCCTGCATATCCACCCCCCGCCCCCACAACAAATTATCTAACGAAATCTCGCACAACAACACCTCGCTCCCGCGGGCCTTTTCATCCAAGGCTGCTGCAAACCCGCGGCGGGCCTGCTCCAGCATCGTTAGATGCACGTTCATCACCGGGTCAAAGCTGCCCCGCAACAGCAGGACCGGCCGGCGGTACAAGGCCTCCGCCGCTTGCACCACTTCCCCGCTCGGCAAAAACATCGTCGCCTCCGTCAAGCCGCTTGCCACCAGTTGCAAGGCACACAAGCGGTTGTCAAAGGTCTCATAGCCGTGGCCCGTCAACTTCAACAGATCGATCTCCACCCGCCCGGCGGCGAGATTCTCCACCAGCGCCTCGACCAGACGCTTCAACTCTGTGCGATGCCGGAACGCGGCGAAAATCAAATTCACCCCGATGATGCCCAATGCGTCCATCTGGTCGGTCATCTCCCCATCCAACAATCTAACATGCAGGATGATGTCCGACGGCGGATCGCCCGGCCGCATTTGGAAACGCATGCCGAGCCAGCCGTGGCATTCGCCGGTGTCGAGCCAACCGCGAGCCCGCACTGTATTGCAGAAGGAAAAGAACGTGGTGTCCTTGCCGCGTTTGGGGGCGAGCCGTTCGAGTTGGATGGCATACTCATGATCGAGCATGGCCGCGAGACGTTCCGCCGAAACATAGCGCGAGGTTTTGCCATAGATGGCATCGCTCATGGTCATGTCGTAGGCCGAGATGGACTTGGCCACCAGGCCGGCGGTGCCGGAGGCGCGGAAAAACCAATTCGCCGTTTCCTGGCCGGCACCAATCTCGGCAAACGTCCCGTATACCTCGGGGTCGAGATTGAGTTCCAGGGCTTTGGCATAGGTGGTCTGGCTCATGGTTGTTAGTCAGTCGTCGTTATCGATCCATCCGTCCGCCACTTTGGAGTCAATCAACACTTGCTTGCTGGCCGCAACGGCCGCCGCGGTAAACCGGATCCGCAAAATCATCGGCATCTGCCCCACATCCGGGCTCAACTGGATCTGCCCGTCGAGTGCCGAGCCGCGTTCCACATAACCAAACAACATGTGCTCGCCATCCAGCGACTCCAAACGATATGAATGCCATTTCTTGTCATCTGAAAATTCGAAGTTGTAGTAATCGACGCGTTTGACGATGACGCGAAAAAGCTGCGGAGTGGTTGGCAAAGAAGCGAGCAATGCCGGCCAAGTCATGTCCGACCAACCCACCCAACATTCCCAATCAATCTTCAAACCATCCGGCGTCTCGATAAAGACGAGCTGGCGGCTTTCGAACTTGCGGGTTCGGACTTCGATCAGGGCGCTGGTCTTATCTAACACAATATTGCCGCTGACATTGAATTCCGCGAGTCCCGGCGCATCGACCGTTCCTAGCGGGTATTGCCTTTGCATCCGCGGCTTGGCCCGATCCGGCTTGTACACGAGTGGCAGCAACTCCTCCACCGTTCCAGCCCCCAGAAACTTGCCGGCCAGCGGCGCCGCCTCGGCCAAAATCACGGCCTGACTGCGCATTCGCGGTGCCGGCGGTGCCGCAGGTGTGCCCGCACCGGCCGCGTGCAAATCCAACGACCCGGCGGGCACCGGCTGTGGATCCGCCACTCGTGTGTCATGGCCGCGCAACGCGACAAACCCACCGCCGGCGATCAGCGCCAAAAGCAACACCGCCCCACCCAACATCCAACGCATCGCCCGCCGGTCATAGCGGTGGGTCCTGGATGCGTGGCGGTCCCACGACGGTGGGCCATCCGCGCCGGCGGAGTTGGGTGCACTCCGCCGTTTGCGCACCTTGCGCCTGATGCGCCCGATCATCGTGTCGCGCGCGGCACCGCCCGCGACGGGTACATCCGTCACGGGTTCCGCCACTTTGTCAAAAGCCATCAGCAAGGGGGGCGTCGGCTCCCCCGCAGCCGGAATCCTCAATAAGCGGCGACAACTCTGACACACCAAGCCGTGGCCATCATGATCCAGCGGCACGCGAAACACAAACCGGCAATCCGGGCAAACATACCCGCTCCACCGCCGCGCGCTTTCGTTCATCTCAGACACGCCTCAGCCTGCTCTGAATCGCCCGTCCCTGCAAGCACAAGCCGCTTCCAATCCGCCCCGGCCAGCCGAAATTGTGGCAAGCGCTCATTTTGCCCCGTCGCTGCCGTGGGGGGGAACGGGACGCCCCGGGCCCTCCGACCCATGCTCCGCAAGCAAAAACTCGGCAACGTCAATTTGCTTGTCCTGATTGCGGTCCAGCTTCTCAAACCGCGCCTGCTGCTCGTCGGCAGCGAGCTTTCTAACAAACGATACCTGGCGGAACTCATCGAAAGTCAGAAACCCGTCGCCATTTTTATCCTGCATGCGGAATCCACGGCGTGGATCGCGCGGCGGCCCTGGCTCACCCGGTCTGTCACCCATGGGATGGTCCTTCGGTGAGATCACTCCATCACCATTCACATCCAAACGCCGAAACATCGCCTGCTGCTGCTCGGGAGAGAGTTTCTTGAAAAACTCGCCTGCCTTGAGTTCCTCGAAGCTAATGCTGCCGCTCTTGTCCGTATCCAATTCACGCAGGCGTGGCATGATTTGATTCTTGCCATCGCGGTGCTTGACGATTTGGTCAATCTCCTCATGGCTCAAGCTGCCATTGCCATCTTTATCCAAGCGCTTAAACAACTCCTCGCGCTTGTCCTCGGGCAACATCGCAACGCGCTTCATCGCCGCATATTCCTGCCGCGAAATCACGCCGTCCCCATCCGTATCCGCCGTTTTCCA
>JBILFE010000310.1:0-5083 GCA_044351705.1 Luteolibacter sp.
ACCGGTGGCGGTGGCGATGGCGGCAAGAGTTTGCTCGCACTCCGCCTCGCTCTTGCCATGCACCATGGTGAAAAGATTGTAGGGCCAATCCGCATAACTCGGCCGCTCGTAACAGTGACTCACCGCGCGAAATCCGGCCATCACCGCGCCGAGGCGCTCCAGCGCGGCGGAATCCCCCTGCGGACCGGCCCACACTCCCATGGCATTGGCTCCGAAGCCAGCTTTGCGATGGTGCAGCACGGCGGCAAAGCGGCGCATACGGCCACTCGCGAGGAAATCATCATGCATGTGGCGCAACTCCTCAAAGGGCATCGCCAGCTCAGCCGCGAGCTCAATGAAGGGCGTGCGCGTGAGCACCAAATCCCGCTGCAAAGCCCGCACGAAGGCGATCTCCGCGACCGTCACGGCTTGCGGTGCACTCCGGTTTTTGTCGCTGTAGGCCGGGGCCACCTGGTCATCCGGCCGGGCCTCGCCCTCAACGTCGAAGCGCACACCGATTTTATGCAATTTGAGTGTGGGCAACAAGCGCGTGCTCAAGGCCCCGGACTCCCGGTGCAGAATCTCCACGGTTTTTTCCAGACCCAGGCGACTCGTCGGTGGTATGGCGATGGTGTACCACAGGTTGAACTCGTGATTGCGCAGGTAGTTATGGCTCACCCCGGGATGCGCGGAGATAGTCGCGGCCGCCTCGTCAGCCCGCTCCGCAGCTACCTTGGCGGCGACCAAACTCGATGCCTATCCCAGACTGCGAGTATCGAAAATCGCGCTAATCTGGCGAATGACCTGCGCGGCCTTGAGGCGCTTGATGCGCTCCAGCGTTTCGCCTTCACTGAGACCGCAGCACAGCCCCAAATCGCCAAAAGGATGCTCAGTGAAGGGCACCCCTTCCTGCAGCAGTCCCAGCAAAGTGGCGTCATGGCTGTCGGTCAAGTCGGTCAAGTCGGTCAAGTCGGTCAAGTCGGTCAAGTCGGTCATGTCTAGGCGCAATACACGGAACTCCCATCTGGATGAAAAGAAAAAAAAATCCGATTTGCGCATGCCCTGCCATGCCGGAGATGTGGCCTGAGGCAATGCCCACGGGCGCCATGCCACTACCCGCCCGCGTCAGGGCGTTTGGCTGACTGACAACAAGCATAATGTCATAATGCCAGACATTCAGTTGTTGACTACGGGCAGTTAAATCCGATTCCCTTGCGCTCATGAACGCGCCGAAACGTGGGTTGGAAGTGCATAACTCCATGTCTGAAACCGGGACAGGGGGCGGCGGGACGAGGGCGGGGAGGCGTGGAGGGTCGGCGCCGGCGTCCGGCGTGGAGATGGAGGTGGTGGCGGTTGCTGACGGAACGGTGGCAGCAGTGGAGGGAATGGATGCAACAATGGAAGCCAAGCCACGAAAGCTCTCGCCTCTGGACCGGATTGAGTTGCCGACGGGTGCCTGCCTTGGCCGGGTGTTTGCACGCGGCTGGAAAGGGCGGCGGCAGCGGATCGTGGTGAGTCCGGCGGAGGGGGCGAGCTATCACATCATGAGCCGCACCGCGGGCGGCGAACGCCTTCTCGGGGACACGGAAAAAGAAGCGCTGCGCCGCCTGATGTGGCGCTTGGCCCGCTTCAGCGGGGTGGAAATCCACACCTACGCGGTGATGGATAACCATTTCCATATTCTCGCCCGAGTGCCGGCCCACGACCCGTTCGTGGCGCAATTCGTCGGCCCCGGCGGCGAGGCGCGCTTGCTGGAGCACCTGCGCCTGCTGTATTCGCGGGCATACATCGCGGCGCTGCGGGCGGAGTTTGCGGACCTGCGGCAGCACGGGATGGCGGCGGAGGCGGAGGCGCTCATCGCCGGCTACCTGCGGCGGATGTGCAATCTGCCGGTGTTTGTGAAGGAGTTGAAAGAGAGGTTTTCACGCTGGTACAACAAGCACCACAACCGGCGCGGGACGCTGTGGATGGAACGCTTCAAAAGCGTGCTGGTGGAGGACGGCGAGGCGCTGCGGACGATGGCCGCCTACATCGACCTCAACCCGCTGCGCGCAGGCATGGTGAAAGACCCGAAGGATTATCGGTGGTGCGGCTACGGGGAAGCGATGGGCGGCGGCACGGCGGCCCGCAGCGGGTTGTGCGGGGTGGTCGGGCATGCGGATGGCGGCGCAAAAGCCTGGGACACCCCGGCCACGGCCAAAGGGATGAGCGCTGCGGAAGTGTACCGGTGCTGGTTGTTTGAGGACGGTCGTGAGCGGCCGGGTGGCAGTAACGGCGGCGCCAAGAAGCGGGCGGGGATTGGCAGCGAAAAGGCTGCCGCGGAGAAACAACGGCAGGGGAAATTGGGTCGCGCCGCCTTGCTGCGCTGCCGGGTGCGATACTTCACCGACGGCTTGGTGCTGGGCACGAAATCCTATGTGGAGGGGGTGTTTGAGACCTATCGCGGGCATTTCGGGCCGAAGCGAACGAGCGGGGCGCGGGCGTTGCGCGAAGACGCCCAAGGCGGCCTGTTCACGGCCCGCCAGTTGGCAGTGCGAACGGTGGGGTAGGGTTCTGAAATTCAAGGCTTTGAGTGGCAACATCCAGCGTCGAGCAAAGGTGCAGTGGATTCATAACCGGTCTAACATGACGAAATCCGCACCGATGGTGGGCTGATACTGGAAAAGCCTCGCCATTGACGGCAAAGACCGCGGCCACACCGAACTCCCGCTTGCATTGCCCGCTGCCGGTCCACATACTCCGCGTCCATGCCGGACCCTGATATGACCGCACTCGAGCAAAAGGCCTGCGCGGAGGCCTTGCGACGTATCGGCGAATGCGGCCGGCGCCGCGCAACGGCGCTCGACTTGTGCGGCCTCAAGCTGACGCGCCTGCCGCCGCAGCTTGCCCAACTCTCCAAGTTGACGGAGCTCAACCTGTCTGACAACCAACTCCGCGGCCTGCCGCCGGAGGTCATCCAACTCGCCAACCTGACCCGGCTTGACCTCTCCGACAACCAGCTCGACTGCCTGCCGCCAGAGCTCGCCCAACTCACCGGCCTGACCCTGCTGGATCTTTCTAACAACCAGCTCGGGGCCCTGCCGCCGCAACTCGGCCAACTCACCAACCTGACGCGGCTCGATCTATCTAACAACAAGCTGGCATCCGTGCCGCCGCAACTCGGTCAGCTCGCCAACCTCACGCGGCTTGATGTATCTGACAACCAACTGGCCGCCGTGCCGCCGGAACTCGGCGGGCTCGCCAATCTCACTCGGCTCTACCTCTCCAACAACCGCCTGGAAGCACTGCCGCCGGAGCTCGGCCGGCTTGCCAGCCTGACGCGGCTCTACGCTTCATCTAACAAGCTTGGCGGTGTGCCGGCTGAGCTCGGTGCGCTGGCCAAGCTGACGGTGCTGGATCTTTCCAACAACCAATTGGCATCCTTGCCGCCGGAACTCGGCGGGCTGGCCAGGCTGACGGTGCTGGATCTATCTAACAACAAGCTGGCGGCGCTGCCGGCGCAACTCGGCGAACTCGCCACGCTGGCGGAACTGGATCTGTCCAACAACCCACTGGCGGCGCTGCCGGAGAGCCTGAGGGAGTTGGCGAGTCTGGAGAGGTTGATGCTGCACGACAATCCGGCCCTGCAGTTGTCGCCTTCGGTGCTGGGACCTGATCCGCGCAAAACCCAAGCCCCGCGGCTTGCCGCGGCCAAGGCGATTCTGGATTTTTATTTTGGGAGGCAGTCGGGGACAACGCGCCCCTTGAACGAGGTGAAGTTAATATTGTTAGGTCGGAGTGGTGCGGGCAAGACCAGTGTGGTGCAAGCCTTGCGGGATCTGCCGTTCCGGGAACGGGAGGCAAGCACGCCGGGTGTCGCGCTGTGCGAGTGGACGATGGATGGCTCCGGGGAGCCGCCGGTCACGGCCCATGTCTGGGACTTTTCCGGACATGAAATCTGCCACGCCCTGCATCCGTTTTTCTTCAGCAGGCGGAGCTTGTATGTGGTTGTTCTATCAGGTTTGGACAACCGCGCCCAGGGCGACGCGGAATACTGGCTGCGCGTGATTGAGGAGCACGCCACCGATGAGCATGGGCAGGGACCGCCGGTGGTTGTGGCGCTCAACCAGTGGAACGTGCCGAATTGCCGTCCGCAAGTGAATCGCATCGCCTTGCGCGAGCGCTATCCGTTCATCCGCGGTTTTGTGGAAATGGACTGCAAGGCGAAAAAGGGACTGCCGGCACTCAAAGCCGCCCTATGCCGCGAGTTGGAGCGCATGCCCTGGGTCTGGGAGCCATTCCCTCGAGAGTGGGATGGTGTGCGCCGCGCCCTCGCCGCAAAGGGGGCCCAACGGGAAGTCCTCAGCCACGACGCCTATCTGGCGCTTTGCGTCGAACAGGGCGTGACAGATGAAGGCCAGCAAGACTACCTCGCGGAAATCCTGCACCATCTGGGTGCCTCACTCAACTACCGCCACGACCCCCGCTTGCTCCATGCCGCAGTGTTGCAACCGGAGTGGCTCACCAAGCATGCCTACGCCCTGGTGCGCCGCGCGGAAAAGCAGGCCGGGGTGCTCAAGCAGTTGGATGTGGAGCTCATTCTGCGGGCGGAAAACGATGAGGTCACGCTGGCCGGCCTGATGCAGATTTTAGAGTGCTTCCAGATCGCCCGCCCGCTGCAATCCTCCGCCGGCGGCGTCTGGCTGGTGTCCCACGCCATGCCGCACAGCGCGCCGGCCGGCATGGAGGGATTCCGCAACTCAGACGACGCCTCCCGCCTGCGCTACACCTATCCGTCACTTCCGGACGATTTGATAGGTCGGCTCATCGCGCGGCGCTACGACTTCATCGAAGAGTTGCACGGCATCAAGCAACTCTGGTGCGACGGCCTGATCCTGGCCCGCAAAGGCGCCCGCGCCTCGATCCGCATCGAGGCGCAGGGCCGGCAATGCGTCCTCAGCGTGATCGGGCCCACCAAAACCCGCCGCCAACTCGCCGACCTGTGCCAGGCGGAAATGCATGACTTGCACGCCGCCACACCCGACGTGCATCCCATCGAGGAAATCCAAGTCGATGGCACGTGGGAACACGTTGAACATTGAACATTGAACATTGAACATTGAAC
>JBILFE010000312.1:0-5071 GCA_044351705.1 Luteolibacter sp.
GTGGACAAGTCCACCTCCACCAAGGCGGTGACAAGTCACCGCACTCCAAAGCCGCGTTGTCACCAACGCGGCTGCGAAGAGGATTTTCCTCTGCCATGTAGGCTCATTCGTTAGAATGCGGGGGGGCGTCCGCTGATCATGGCCGCTCCGCACCGCGGTGGACAAGTCCACCTCCACCAAGGCGGAGACGAGTCACCGCACTCCAAAGCCGCGTTGTCACCAACGCGCCTATGAAGAGACCGCGTCTCATCGACGTGCCCGCGAAGAAGTGAGCATGAAGTGATGCCTCCTATCTCCTATCTCCTATCTCCTATCTCCTATCTCCTATCTCCTATCTCCTATCTCCTATCTCCTATCTCCTATCTCCTATCTCCTATCTCCTATCTCCTATCTCCTATCTCCTATCTTCTGTCTTGGCTTTGAGCCACGCCCTTGGATCATCGGGCCAGGGGTGGCGCGGGTAGCGGCCGGCGACTTCCTTTTTCATCTGGGCATATCCGGCCTGCCAGAAGCCCTTGAGGTCCTTGGTCATTTGCCAGGGTTTTTGCCCGGGTGTTAGAATGTGGACCAACAACGGGACGCGGCCCATGGCGATGGTCGGGGTGTCCCAAATGCCAAACAAGTGGGAGACGCGGATGGAGATGAACGGATCCTTGCCGGCCTCATAGGTTATTTTGGCGGATTGGCCGTTGGGCAGGTTGATGCGCTCGGGACAATAGGCGTCGAGCGTGGCGCGCTGGGCGGAACTCAGCCACTCACGGAGCACCGGCCAGACGTTGATCTCCTTGATTTCCTTGTAACTAACAGCACCATGACAGATCTGGGAGATTGCCGCGCGGCGGTCGTCGTCCGTCCACCCCGGCATGCTGAGTTCGGGCAGCCAGCGGCCCAGCGAAGCCAGCCGGGCGCTCCATTGCTCGACCGCATGATCCCAGTTTTTCAGGGTGAGTTCACCGTCCAGGACGCGGGCGGCGAGGAGTTCCGCCGCTTGGTCGAGGTTGACGCCGTGGTCGCTTTCCTTGGCATCAATGACCAGGTCGCGGAAGCGGGTTTCCTTGCGGGCGACCACGCGCTTGCGGCTTTCATCGTAGGCGGCGGTGTTGGATAGGGTCAGATCATCGGGAAAAAGCTCGCCGAGCCAGGCCGGATCGATGCCGGTGGCGCGGCGCAGGTGAACGATGACCTCGCGGGCTTCGACTTCGGTGATTTCCGCGGCGACGAAGGCCGGGGCGTTTCTAACACATGACTCGTCGTCGAGCTTGCCCCTGCGGTTGCCGACCAGTTTGCAGGCGAGGGTGTTTTGGCTGAAGCGGATCGCGAGCTGATCGCTGAAAGCGGCCAGCATGGCCTTGGCCACCTTGTCGCCATTGCCGCGGAAGTCGATAGGCGGGCAGTCCCAGCCGAAGCGGCTTGCTAGAGAAAGGAGCCGGTCAAAGCCTTGGGCGGTTTCGCGGGCGCCGCGGGCAAGGATGCCGAGGGCGGCGCAGCGTTTGGGATCGAAGTTCATGGCCTGGGCGGATTCAAAGGCGCGCCACTCGCCGGCAAAGTCCGAGCCATCGTCTGGCAGGAGAAAGTCCTTGCGGCCCACCGTGCCGGGTTTGGCCGTGAACACGCCTTCACCCTGGACGGTCGCGGCGATGAAAGCGGTTTCGGTGACACAGCCGTGTTCGTGACCGGCGAGCATCAGACGCGAAAACCGCGGTTCGAGCGGCAGCGCAGCCATCTGGTATCCTTCATCGGTTGGCAGGCCGGCAGCATCGAGCGCACCGAGATCATGCAGCAGATGTTCGGCACGGCTGAGGGCCGCCTCGCCTGGCGCATCCAACCAGCGGAACTCCCGCAGTTCCCTCACTCCCGAAGTCTTGAGCAGCAGCGCGGCCTCTGATAGATCGATGCGGTGGACTTCCGGTGTTTCAAACTCGGCGCGGCGGGCGTGGTCGGGTTGGCTCCACAATCGGAAACAACGGCCCGGTGCGGTGCGACCGGCCCGACCGGCCCGTTGTTCGGCGGCGGCCCTCGAGATTTTTTTGATGAGCAGGGTGTTGATGCCGCGGCGCGGCTCGAACGCGGCGATGCGGGCCAGCCCGGAATCAATCACGGTGCGCACGCCTTCAATGGTGATGGAGGTTTCAGCCACGTTGGTGGCCACTATGATTTTAGGCCGCGGCCCGGGGCTGATGGCGGCTTCCTGCGCGGCCGGCGGCAGCGTGCTGTGCAGCGGGCACACATCCCAACCACGGCTGGTCGATCCGGATTCTAACAATTCGATGGTTTTGCGGATTTCATGAGTGCCGGGAAGAAACATCAGGATGTTGCCAGCGTCCGTTAGATCCATCGCCTCCCTGCAAACTTCCACCATGCGTTCCCAGATGGGGATTTCCCGCGGCGGGCCACCGCGGCGGTCATGGCTGGCGGCGCGCTCCGGGCGATACAGAATGTCCACCGGATGCACCCGGCCGCCGGCTTCGAGCGCGGACACGGGTGTTAGATAGTCCGCCAGGCCGGCGGTTTCCAGGGTGGCGGACATCACCACCACGCGCAGCTCGGGGCGCGGTCCGTCCTGGAGGTCGAGGCAGCGGGCGAGGGCGATGTCGCCTGCCAGCCGGCGCTCATGGAACTCATCGAAAATGACGGCACCGATGCCATGCAGCATCGGGTCATCCTGAAGCCAGCGCTGGAACACCCCGTCTGTTAGGTAGAGGATGCGCGTGGCGTCGCAGTAACGGCTGTCGAAGCGCACGGCGTAGCCCACTTCCTTGCCGAGGGGGGTGCTGCGTTGCTTGGCGACCCACCCGGCCAGCAGCCGCGCCGCCATCCGGCGCGGTTCGACGACCAGGATGCGCCCGGCCAGCCCCGCGTCTAACATCATGGCGGGAACCGAAGTCGATTTGCCCGATCCAGTGGGGGCCTTGAGCAGCACCCGCGCGCGGGCACCGGCCGTCACGGCGGCCCGCAGGGCATCGGCAATTTCAAAAACGGGCAGCATGGGGGAGGGGATATCGAAAAAAATCCTGTCTTACTCCGCGTCCCTTTGCGACCTTTGCGGCTTTGCGGCTTTGCGGTGAGGTTTCGGCAGTTACTCATTGGCATCAACCTAACGAGAAAATTACCGAAAACGGGTGATTCTAAGGGTGACTCGGACATCCTAAACCACTGAAAGAACTCACATATTTAGAATTTTTTTCGTAGGCGCGTTTCGTGAGAACGCGGGGGGGGCGAGGTGAAGCGGACCAAGAAAACCACTGATAAGAACTGATTACACTGATTGATTTTTTTATCATCAGTGGTTTCAGTGGTTCTCAGTGCCTTCAGTGGTCAAGAATGGGTCGCCATAATCACTGACCCTGTCCTTAGGTTGATGCGAATGGGTAAGAGATCTTCGGATTGCGGGTTCCAGCACCTGGTGCCAAACCTTATTTGGCAGTGGCATCGGCTTTGGCCTTGGCCTGGATCGCCGGCCATTGCTTGAGGAAGGATTCGGCCATGATGGCGTGGCCGGTGCCATTGGGATGGATCGCATCGCCGCCGTGAGTTTCCTTGATTCTGGCCAGCATCGGCGTGCGCAGGTCGACCACACTCACGCCGGGGCGGTCGTTGAGCGTGAGCAACCATTTGCAGTAACGCGCCAGCACCTGGTCGTAGTATGGATAGGCCGTGCGGTAACCGAATTTCTTGGGATCTTTCTCCGCTTCCGCATCTGCTTCCGCATTGGCCTTGGCCAGCAAGGCCTCCTTGGCGGCGTCATCGGTGCCGGGCGGGAAGGGCGGGCCTGCGGAGGCAAATGGCGGCGGCGTGAGGATGATCAGATAGGCTCCGGCGGCCTTGCTCTTTTTGATCATGGTCTCGATGCCGGCTTGATAGGCAGCAAACCGTTTTTCGTTGTACGGGTGATAGATGCCGTCATTGATGCCGTAGCAGATGACGACCCAGTTGGGCTTTTCGGCAAACACCGCGTCCACCCAGTTGAGGACACAGGGCCGGCGGCCGGGATGATAGGCCTCGCTCAGGTTGGAGACGGTTTCGCTCATGTGCCCGAAGTTGTGGACCTGCGGCGGATTCGTCGGGCTCTGTTTGATCAACGCGTCCTTGATGATGCGGAAATAGCCGCCGGCCTTGGTGATGCTGTCACCCAGGAAGAAAAACTGCTGCGGTGCGGCTTGGGGCGCGGGCGGCGTGGCGGGTGCGGGTGGCGCGGCGGGTTCCGCGGCTCCCAAGGAACCGATAAGACCGAGGCCGATAGTGCTGAGAAGAAGGCTGAATTTCATGTGTTGATGGCGGGTGGTTTGGATACGTCGGTCTTTATATACGTTGCTGCCGGCGGCATCTTTCGGTCTTCTATTATGGTTAGCAATTTGTTTTTTCGCGGGGGCGGGCTGTTTTGAGGTTTGGCGAACCTGAAAAATCCGGCCGTCTGGATGAATTTGCGCTTGCACCGCTCATTCGTCATGGTATCAATGCCGCGGCGGGTTAAACCGCCGTTGATTTCCAACGGGTTATGAGGCCATTCGGCGTTTCTATCCCAAGGAAGGGGCATTAGCTCAGTTGGTAGAGCGTCTCGTTCGCAATGAGAAGGTCAGGAGTTCGAATCTCCTATGCTCCACCCCCCTGGAGAACGTCGAACATTGAACGTCGAACATTGAACATTGAACATTGAACTGGGGAGAAGAGGTGCTTCACTCGGTTTGTTTTCACTCCCGGTCACCATGAGCTGATCCCTTCCCTGCCTTCTTCCGATTGAATTCGGCAGTATATCCGCTATAGAAACTGGAAAGTTGCTTCGGAGTATAATTCAGCTCCTTTTTTAGATACGCATCGTAAGGGCTGTCTAACGCATGAGCTATGCCAGATGCAGTGCCGGTTGGGAAGGAGATTCTTTCCGGCGGCGGCGTTTTTATTCTCATGCAGGACGCCGAGCACTGTATTTCGGGTCGGAGAAATACTTGGTGAACGTGGTTCCTTTGCTGCTGAGGGCAAGACGCCAGCCTTGGAAGGCGGCGGTTTCGTAGGTCATGCGAGTCAGATTCTTGATCGATTTCATGGTGGTTGGGGGATGTGTCTCGCGAGATAACTA
>JBILFE010000314.1:0-5068 GCA_044351705.1 Luteolibacter sp.
GGGGTAGGGTTCTGAAAACCAAGGCTTTGTGCGGCACATCCAGCGTCTAGCAAAGCAGCAGTGGATTGATCACCGGACTAACATGACATAATCCGCACCGATGTTGAGCTGAAACTGGAAAAGCTTTACAGTTCCTATAGTAGAGGCTGATTCAGCCAATCACCCTGCGAGCCCGGCCGCCCCCCAAAGGCCCCTTGACAGGGTGGGCTGGAAATGCCAAATCCCGCCTGCACTCTACACAAGCCACCGCCATGATCCCAACCGCCACCCCCCAGTCCCTCCGCCACAGCCCTGACTCCGCCGGATTTTTCGGAACCTACGGCGGCGTTTTCGTCCCGCCACCGCTGGAAGCACCGCTGGCCGAAATCCGCCAAGCCTACGAAATCGTCTCCCGCTCGCATGACTTCATCGAGGAACTGCGCCGCATCCGCCGCCACTTCCAAGGCCGCCCGACTCCGGTCTATCATGCCGCCCGGCTGTCCAAGAAACTCGGCCGGACCCAGATCTATCTGAAGCGCGAGGATCTCAACCACACCGGCGCCCACAAGCTCAACCACTGCATGGGCGAAGGTCTGCTCGCCCGTTACATGGGCAAAAAGAAGCTCATCGCCGAAACCGGTGCCGGCATGCACGGCGTGGCGCTGGCCACCGCCGCTGCCTATTTCGGCCTCGAGTGCGACATTTACATGGGCGAAGTGGACATCGCCAAACAGGCGCCCAACGTCGCCCGCATGCAGATTCTCGGCGCGCGGGTCATTCCCGCCACCCATGGCTTGCGCACCCTCAAGGAGGCGGTCGACGCCGCCCTCATGGCATACGTGGAAGACCCGGTCACCCAGATCTATTGCATCGGCTCGGTGGTCGGTCCGCATCCATTCCCCATGATGGTGCGCGATTTCCAACAAGTCGTCGGCATCGAAGCCCGCGACCAGTTCATTGAAATGACCGGTGACCTGCCCGACATCGTGACCGCCTGCGTCGGCGGCGGCAGCAATGCGATGGGCTTGTTCGCTGGATTTATCAATGATCCGGTGGCTCTGCACGGCGTCGAACCGCTGGGCAAAGGCACGGTTCTGGGCGAACACTCGGCTTCCATGACCTATGGCAAAGAGGGGATCATCCACGGATTCCGGTGCTATCTCTTGCAAGATGACAAGGGCGAACCCGCCCCCGTGCACTCCATCGCCAGCGGCCTGGACTACCCCGGCGTCGGCCCCGAACACTGCCACCTCAAGGACACCGGTCGCGTCCATTATGTCACCGCCACGGACAACGACGCGGTGGAGGCGTTCTATGTGCTCAGCCGCAACGAAGGCATCATCCCCGCGCTGGAAAGCGCTCACGCCGTCGCTCACGCCATGCGTCTCGCCCGCGAAAACCCCGATTTGCCGCGCACCATTCTGGTCAACCTCAGCGGCCGCGGCGACAAGGACATGGATTACATGATCGAGCACTACGGCACCGGCGACAACTACGGAATCTGAGGGGATCCTCATTTTGCAGGAAATGCGCAACATTGTGTAAGATTCGGGTAGTCAGGCACCAGATGTGCGGCTAGCTTCCACTCCGCTTGCCGATTTGGCTGGGTTGGGTTGGGTTGTTTCGCTTGCACGCCCCGGAGCTGCTACCGGCAACAGGCGCTTGAGCCCAATCGCCACTCCATGTCGCTACCACACCCACACGGCGGTTTTTCTAACAAATCATTCATCTTATGACTCTCTCTCTGGAATCGCTACAAGACATTTTCCAAGGTTTCACCACGCTGTTTGCGGTGGAGCCGAAATTTGCGGTGGGGCGGTTGGTGTTGATCGGTCTGGGGTTGTTGCTGATGTATTTGGGGCGCAAGGGGGTGCTGGAGGCTTTGATCATGATTCCGATGGGATTGGGGATGGCCACGGTCAATGCGGCGGTGATGTTTTTTGATCCCCTCAAGCTGCACAACGGCGTGGGCAACCTGATGGTCGAACCGCAGGCCGGCGCGACGGCCGACGCGGTGCAAAACGCCGCGGACTTGATGACCATTTTGCAGATCGACTGGCTGCAACCGATTTACACCTTCACCTTCAGCAATGGCCTGATTGCCTGTTTGGTGTTCATGGGCATCGGCTCGCTGTTGGATATCGGTTTTGTCCTGGCGCGGCCGTACACCAGCATGATCCTGGCTTTGTTCGCGGAACTGGGATCGTTTCTAACCATTCCGGTGGCGACCGCCTTTGGCTTCACGATCAAGGAGGCGGCAGCCATTGCAATTGTTGGCGGTGCGGACGGGCCGATGGTGTTGTTCACCTCGCTGAAACTGGCGCCGCACTTGTTCGTGCCCATCGCGGTGGTGGCCTATCTGTACTTGGGCCTGACCTACGGCGGCTACCCCTATCTGATCAAACTGATGGTGCCCAAGCGGCTGCGCAGCCTGCCGATGCACCCACCGAAAAACCAGAAGACCTATTCATCGTTCGAGAAGATGGTGGTGGCCACCGTGATGTGTGTGCTGCTGTCGTTTTTGCTGCCGGTGGCCGCGCCGTTGATTTTCTCGCTGTTTTTCGGGGTGGTGGTGCGCGAGTCGGGCATCAAGCCGTTCCAGGATTTCATCGGCGGGCCGGTGCTGTACGGTTCGACGATGTTTCTCGGTTTGATGCTGGGTATCCTGTGTGACGCCAACACCATCATGGACCCGAAAATCCTGCCCCTGCTGCTGCTCGGCTGCCTCGCCCTGCTGCTCTCCGGCGTGGGCGGCTTGCTTGGCGGCTACTTCATGTATTTCGTGACCGGTGGCAAAGTCAATCCGGTGGTCGGCATTGCCGGAGTGAGTTGTGTGCCGACCACCGCGAAGGTCGCGCAAAAGGTGGTGTCCAAGGACAATCCGCACGCGATCATCATGCCGGCGGCGCTGGGTGCCAACATCAGCGGCGTCATCACCACCGCCATCATCGCCGGGATTTTCTGCAGTCTGTTGGCCAAAGTCGCCGGCTAAGCCGCAACCCTAACCGTCCTCACCATGGAATCACTCAAGTTCACTCTCGTCGCCTACGCCTTCACCATCGTTTTCGCGATGATCATCGCCGGCTTCATTCCGATGCTCGCCTTTGTCATCAAGAAGCTCAATCTGGACCGCAATGAAGATGCTTCGGACCTGACAATGCCCTCATCCGACTCCATGAAGGAAGAGGAAAGCATCGCCGTTGCCATTGCCGTCGCCCATTTCCAGCGTAAATAACCGCTGCATGATTCCCCAACCGCTCCGAATCCCCCCACCCCACCGCTGATGAAAAAAATCAACTTCATGCTCACCGCCTTCCGCGACGGATTTCAATCCGTGTACGGGGCGCGCGTTTTTTCCTGTGACTACCTGCCGTGCGTCGAGTTTGCCGCCAAGGAATGTGGCATCACTCATATTGAGGCGGGTGGCGGCGCGATGTTCCAATCGCCGTACTTTTATTCCAACGAAAATGCCTTTGATGTGATGGATGCTTTCCGGCGCGCGGCCGGCCCCGCTGCCAATCTCCAGACGCTGGCCCGCGGCATCAGCGTGGTCGCACTCAAGGCGCAGCCCAAGGACGTCATCAAATTGCATGCCGAGATGTTCAAAAAGCACGGCATGACCACGATCCGCAATTTCGACGCGTTGAATGATGTGCAGAACCTGATTTGGTCAGGCCAGTGCATCCGCAACGCCGGTCTCAAGCACGAGGCGGTGGTCACGCTCATGGAACTGCCTCCCGGATGCGTCGGCGCCCACGAAGTGGATTTCTATGAAACCACCTTGCGCGAGATCATGGACTCCGGCCTGCCCTACGATTCGATTTGTTTCAAGGACGCCTCGGGCACCGCGCGGCCGCAGAAAGTCTATGAGACCATCAAGATGGCGCGGCGCGTGTTAGGCGACAGCGTCATGATTGCCTTTCACTCGCACGAAACCGCAGGGACTTGCACCACCGCCTACAAAGCCGCCATCGAAGGCGGTGCCGATCAGATTGACCTGGCGCTTGCGCCGGTGTCCGGCGGTACCAGCCAACCCGACGTCATCACCATGTGGCATGCACTGCGCGGCACCGATTACAGCCTCGACATCGACATTCACAAGATCATCAAGCTCGAGCAGATGTTCAAGGATGCGATGAAGGATTACTTTGTGCCGCCGGAGGCCACCTGTGTCGAACCGCTCATTCCGTTCTTCCCGATGCCCGGCGGCGCACTCACCGCCAACACCCAGATGCTGCGCGACAACAAACTCATGGACAAGTATCCCGAGGTCATCGCGGCCATGGGCGAGGCCGTCAAAAAAGGCGGCTTCGGCACCTCCGTCACACCCGTCAGCCAGTTCTATTTCCAACAAGCGTTCAACAATGTGATGTTCGGGCCGTGGAAAAAAATCGCCGACGGCTATGGCAAGATGGTGCTCGGCTATTTCGGCAAGACGCCGGTGCCGCCGGATGCCGAGGTTATGCGGATCGCCTCCGAGCAACTCAAAGTGCCGCCTACCACGGATCATCTGACCGCCATCGAGAATGATCCCAAGCGGGGGTTGGCCGCCACCAGGGCCGTGCTTGAAAAAGAACATCTGCCCGTCACTGACGAAAACCTCTTCAACGTCGCCTCGTGTGAAGAGAAGGGGGTCGCCTTCCTCAAGGGGCAGGGCACCATCGGCGTGCGCAAGAACCTGACCAAGGTGGAAACTCCGGCCGATTCCAAGCCCGCCCCCACCGGACCGTCGGCTTACAACGTCGCCCTCAATGGCCGCAATTATCGCGTTGTGCTCGACGGCAAGAGCGCCCTGGTCAATGGCACCAGCTACGATGTGGACGTGGCCGAGGCGAAAGCCGAGGCTGCCGCCGCACCCGCCGCGAGCACCTCCATGGGCCAACCGCTCATCACCCAACTGCCGGGCCTGGTCTTGCGCATCGAGAAACCGGTCGGCTCGCCCGTCAAAGTCGGGGATACCGTGGTGGTCATCGAGTCCATGAAGATGGACAACAACATGGTTTCTTCAGTCAATGGCACCATCGCCGAAATTTATGTCAAGCAGGGTGACCAAGTCCAGGCCGGCCAGGAGCTGGCGATGATTCGTTAG
>JBILFE010000654.1:0-2795 GCA_044351705.1 Luteolibacter sp.
AAAGGTCGGTTCCCATGGTGTTGGAAAGCGCCCAGCCCAGCACCTTGCGCGAATTCCAGTCCATCACCGCGCACAGGTAGGCGTGGCCTCTGGGCATTGGCACGTAGGTGATGTCGGCGCACCATACGTGGTCGGGCCGCTGGATGGCGAGGTTGCGCAGCAGGTAGGGATACTTGCGGTGTCCGTCGTCCGGAATGCTTGTCCGTGGCTTGCACCAGATCGTCTCCTGGCCCATTTCGCGGCGCAGTCGTGCAACCCGCTTGCGATCCGTCCTGATGTCGTAATCGCGTGCCAGCACCGTCACCAGACGGCGACTGCCAAGGCATGGATCGATCATGTAGACCTCGTCCAACAGCCGTTTAATGCGGGTGTCTTCCGGGTCCTCTTCCACGGGTTTGTAGGTCACCGTTGAGCGCGCCACATCTAACAACTTGCATTGTTGTCTCATGCTGATTTTGGGATTCTTTTTGTCCACCAACTCGACGCGATCCCTCACAGACCGAGTTGTTTGGACTTTTTTGTCAACCAGTCCAATTCCACGGCCTGCTGGCCGATTTTGGCGTGGAGTTGGGCGCGTTCGCGTTCGAAATCCTCGGTTTCGGTCTTGCCGGATCCGGGGCCGAAGATGCTTGCGGCTCCCTCGGCCATCTTCTTCTTCCACTCGGAGACTTGCACCGGGTGGATGTCGAAATCCTTGGCGATTTGCTGGATGGTTTTGACGCCCTTGAGCGCTTCGAGCGCCACGCGGGCCTTAAATTCGGGATCGTGTCTTTTGCGTTTGGCTTTCATTTTGTGTGTGTTCGGTTCGGTTTACAGGCCGATCCCACACACCACAATCATAGCTTAGCCCCTGGCCCGATTTTCTGGGGCCGCCTCAGCCAGCCCCTTCGGACGGACCGGGAACAAGTCCGACAGCGGGCATGAAAGCACCTTGGCCAGCATCCAGAGTTCGGCGTCATTGACCCGCCTGAGCCCGGCCTCGATCTTCGACAGCCCGGCACGGCTCAGGTCCCACCCGGCAAGCTGTAGCTTTGCCGCCAGCGCCTCCTGCGACAACTTCGCGCGATCCGGCCACAGACAAATAGTCGGAAAGGCTGTTGCGTAGCTGTGCACACACTTCCAGCTTGTCCCCGGTCAGCCGCCGTGCTATCAGACAGCCACGTAATGATCGCCACCCCATAATGGCCGATCGCCGCCAACTTCCCGGTGTCCTTTTGGCGTCGCGAAGCGGGCCATATGCGGGGCAATGCGCCCGACTGCGACGGCTCCAACGCCGGTTTCGGGGCGGTTCGGCGTCAAACCCGCCCCAGGTCGCCGGGATCTCGAAAACCGGGTAACACATTGCTATCATTCTATTAGCTAACAATTTCTCGGGTGACTGAACGGCGGCTTGGACTACAGAGGATGAACCACAAAGAACGCAGAGAGTACAAAGAATTCCCCCCTTCTCTGCGATCTTTGCGTTCTTTGTGGTTAGAACATTGTATTCCAACCTAAAGACTCCTCAGTATATTTCAGTGGTTTCAGTGGTTTCAGTGGTTTCAGTGGTCCTCAGTGCTTCAGTGGTAAAAATCGTCATCCACGATCCCCTCAAAAAAATCCATAGCCTGTCCGCACCTTCAGGGAATTTATCCTGTTGCTGGCTGAGTTGGTGGGTGGTGTCGAGGACCGGTTGGCCGATGAGGATGAGATTGTGGTTTTCGCGGGAAGTGCTCTAACATTAATCGCAACTTGTGCAGCGCCTTTCTTCGGGACGTTTGCAAACGCGCAGGAGCTGAATTCCAAAACCAATCAGTGGAATCTGTGGAATCAGTTCTATTCAGTGGTTTTCTTGCTCCGCACCACCTCTAACCCCCGGCTTTCTAACGAACGCGCCTACGAGCTTCCGCACTCTTCGGAGAATCTTGCCACAGGCAAATTGTCGTAAAGTCCTGTTGAGCCGTTGCCATGATAATGAGGCGAGCGGCTACTTGCTGGTGAATGCATACGTGCCCGAGCCGGCTTGATACACGGCGCGGCCCTGGTCCATGCGCAGGAATTTCAAGCCGGCGGCGGTGGCTGCGGGCTTGCCGGACTCCAGCACGGTGGACGCGTCCTTGGCGGGGATGCAAACCGTGGCTGTGGTGTTAGGCGGAATGCGGACGTCGAGGCTGAAGGCGTCGCCATCGACTTTCCAGGCGCTGGAAATCCTGCCGTGGATCGAGTCGTAGCTGGCCTTGACCCAGGAGATGCCGTTGCCGGGGGTCGGGCGGATCATGAGATGTTGGAAGCCGGGACCATCGGTATCGATGCCGGCGAGAGAGGCGAACATCCATTCGCCGCAGGAGCCTAACGAGTAATGGTTGAAGGAATTCATGCCCGGGTTTTGGAAGCCTTTCTCCGGGGTCCAGCCGTCCCAGCGTTCCCAAATGGTCGTGGCACCCTGCTTCACCGAAAACAACCATGACGGAAAACTGTCCTGCAGGAACAACTTGAAGACCGTGTCGAGCTTGCCCGCCTCGGTCAGCACCGGCAACAGATAACTCACCCCCACGAAGCCGGTCGAGAGGTGATCGTTTTTTGCCGTGATATCCTCCACCAGATACTGCACCGCCTTGCTTCGCATCGCCTCGGGCAGCAGGCCGAATTTGAGCGCCATGAGATAACAACATTGCGTGTTGCCATGGATCCGGCCGTCGGCCGTAACATATTTTTGGTTGAATGCCGCCTTGATTTCCTGATAGAGCGTGGTGTATTTCGCGGCGTCGTCGGTCTTGCCCAGCACCGCGGCCGCTTGTGCGACGAGGCTGGTGGAA
>JBILFE010000316.1:0-5048 GCA_044351705.1 Luteolibacter sp.
GATCCAACCATCGACATCCGAGCTCTATCCAGGCATCCTCGAAGGTGTCTTCGTCCGCGCGGTGGACGCGACTCTCAACGCCACTTACACGCTGCAATACGCGGAAACGCTCGGCACCACCACCGTCTGGCAGTCCATTGACATCGCCCCATTGATCACTTCCGGCCAGGTCACCACCGTGAGCGACGGCTGTTATGAAACCGTCACCATCCACAACCTGGAAATCCTAACCGGCAGCAAGCCGTTTGTCCGCATCCAGGTGGATCTCGATGAGGACCCCGGCACCGGCATCGACCACACGTCCTATACGGAAGTGGAAGGCTGGAAGGAAACCGCGTTGGGTACGGAAACCCCCTTGGTCTCGTTCTGCCGTACTTATAACAACCCGTTCCTGCGCGAAACCGCCTTCACCGGCACCATCAGCGCCGTCGATGGACAGACGCTCACGTTTGCCACCAGTGCCGGCGAAGTGGACCTGTCCACCCTGCTTGCTGCCGGGGCGTCCTTCTATCTGGAAGTGACGGCCGGATCTAACGAGGGTCATCGGTTCGATGTGACCGCCGCACTTGGCAACACACTGACTTTGGCCGGGGACACCAGCTTGTGCCCGGGCACGCCGCCGTTCAGCACGCTCACCACTGTGCCGCCCAGCCTGGTTGGCAACCGCGTGGTGCTGCGCCGCCACTGGACGCTCGGTGAGATGTTCCCGGTAGATGGTTTCACCGCTTCCAACGATCCGGAATTGGCCGACCAGGTGCAAACCTATGCGGATGGAACGTGGGTCACCTACTGGTTGGATAGTAGTATAGCCCCCGCCAGATGGGTCACCTTCACTGATTCCGGCGACCAGGCCGCCACCGTGCTGCCTCCCGGCCAGGGCATGTTTGTTCTCAAGCGAGCCACCAAAGCCACCCTCTTTGCCTATGGCGAGGTCCGTGCCAACGACTTCGTCCGTCCGCTCTGCGCCGGCTCGAATCTGGTTGGCGGTGGCTTCCCCATCGACCAATCCGCCACCGGCACCGGCAGCCGGGCCATGACTCTGGCAGTGTCGCCGGCCTCCGGCTTCTTCGGCAGCCGCGATTTGCGGACCGCCGACACGTTCTATGTCTGGAAGCGTGACACCGTGACCAGCGCCAGCGGCTACGACAGCTATTATCTGCTCAACCGCGATACGGTGGTGCCGGCACAGATCAAGTGGGTGAAAGTGGGGGATGTCAAATTGACGGCGCGCGATGCGGAGCCGCTGCTGTCGAGTGAGGGCAGCGTGTTCATCAGGATGAAAAACGACCTGCACAGCTACACCATCCCATGCCCGTGGAATCCCTAACAAACCCATCGCCAACCCTCACCGAATAGCTTTATGAATCCGCGAAAAAACTTACTTTTCCTGCCAGCGGCGCTCATTCTGGTTGCTCCGGCGGCCGCCATACAAATCGATTGGGGGAGTCCTACCGACAGCATCATCCGGGATAGTTTCGGCAACCCGCTGGACGACACGTTTGCCATTCAGTTGGGATATTTCGTCAGTGTGTTAGGCGAGGAACCGTTCGTGCCAAGCGTAACCAACGTCGCCGATTGGTCGAGCCATTGGAAAGTTTTTGACCAGGCGGAGTTTGACCCTGAAACCGGGTATTTTTCCTCGTCGGTGTTACTCAACGCCGATGGCAGCAGCAGTAGTCCGGCGGCGGACCATGATGCCGGATTGAGCTTTTCCAATCAGAATGCCTATATCTGGATCCATAACTCGGAAAATCCGGTGCCGGGCAGCGAGTGGTTTCTGGCCCGCAGCGCGACGGCCTCCGCCGCCACCGCCGGCGCTTCCGCCACCGCCGCATGGCACATCCCCACTGCCACCGGCGGGTGCTGTGATGATCGCCAGCCATTGACGTGGTCGGTGACGGATCTGGATGGCGGCGATGTGCCGACCTATGGCAAGCAGGGAAATGCCACCGGCGCGGGTGAGTTTGCCGTCACCGGTGTCTACGACGTGCAAACCTTCACCTTCGTGCCGGAGCCATCTGCCGTGTTGTTGGTGGCGATCGGGGGTGCCGCAGTCATGCTGCGCCGCCGCCGCACGCAGTGTTGAAAACCCATGGCCACGCGCCCTCATTGCCTGCTATGTTGCCTTGTCTGGCCTGCCGGAACTGTCCTTCACGCGCAAACCATCAATTGGTATAGCGTGCAGGGAGCTAACAAGACCAGCACCGGCGCGGTGATGACGGGTGCCTTCAGCTTCGAATTGGGGGCGTTCAAGGATGGATTCGTGCCGGGCCCGGCTAATACTTTCGATTGGGCGGCTCACTGGGTGCCCGCCCAACGTGTCGTCTATGATGCGTCCCTCAAGCGCTTCAGTTCCTCATTCACCGCCGATAACAATGACGCTCCTTTCAGCGCTGGCGCGGCGGCCTATGTGTGGGGCTTTCAAGGCGGCGTGGCCTCATCCGAGTGGATCCTGTTCCGCAACACCCTCTCCCCCTGGGTTTGGCCGGATGTGTATGCGTTTCCCGCGACTTTGTTTTGGAATGCCGCCACGGCTGCCGCAGTGATCGGCACCATCGGCGCGAATGACACGGTCATGCAGTCTGCCGCCATGGCCAACGCCGCCTCACCTCCCACCACTTGGCAACAATGGCAAAGTGCCGAGCTTGCCAATGAACCGCTCAACGACCCCGACGACGACCCGGATCGCGATGGCACCAACAATTTGCTAGAATATATCTTCGGCACGCCGCCCATGCAGGCGGGCGCGCCGCCGCCAACCCCGATTGCCGCAGTCAACGGCCATTTGCAAATCACCATCCCACGCAGGATCGATCACCCGGCGACGCTGACTGTGCAGGTGTCATCGAATCTGACAGATTGGGATGAGGGCGAGGGTTTCACCGCAGTCGTGTCCAATACCCCGGCGGGGTTGGTGGTGCGCGACCTCACGCTGCTGAGCGCGGCCCATCCGCAGCGCTTCATGCGTCTCAAAACCGAACTGGCGGCGCCATGATACCTGCGGCGTGGCCCGGGCATTCTGCCCAATACTGTTTACTTAGCACCCATGGGCCGTTGCATTTGGCAGGTCGAATCCACTGGCAGGGACCGTTTTCCAAACGGTCCGGCTGGGGCGGGCATACGGCGGCTTGGTTAGCCAGATGCACCCAACCACAGGCTGGGAACCCTCAATCCAATCGCTGGCCTGTCTCCGCGTGGAATCCGGCGGGTGATGGAGCAGCAGAGAACTGCGGTCTCGTCCCCACCGGACGCCCCGGAGGTGCGTCCCTGCCCAGCATCGTCGCAACTTCGCCCCCATTTGGTGTGGCAAGTGCTAAGTAAAAAGTATTGGGCAGAATGCCCGGAGCTTCATCCTCTCATCATTCCTCAATAGTCACATGAAACGCCAAAGCCGGTTCCCAAGCACGTTGGAATTATTGATACTGGCATTGGCGCTGTGCGGTTTTGCCATCAACCTGTTATTGCTCATCCGGCATGTCACCGGTGGCGGGATTGCCGGTTGTGGCGGGGGCAGTCCTTGTGAGGAGTTGCTCAATTCGCGCTGGTCACAGGTGTTAGGGATGCCGGTCACGGGTTTCGGGTGTTTGGTCTATCTGGGAGTGATGGCATCCGTCACGGCCAAGGGACGCTGGCTGCGCACCCCCTGCCTTGGCATGATAGTTGGTGCGGCCGCATGGTTTGTCTTGGTGCAGGCGGTGGTGATCGGCCGGTTTTGCCCGTGGTGCATGACGGCACACGGCATCGGCGTGGTGATCACGGCGCTTGGCCTGTGGCGTCATGCCGTGGCCGGCGATGCGATTGCCGCAGCCAAGACCATGGGCCTAACCGCGGCCCTTGCGGTCCTCGGCATCAGCGTGTTGCAGGTTTTGGGACCACGCCCGGTGACGCATCGCATCGACACCGTCGATTCAGCCGGTCAGTCCCCGGCGGCCGCGATTCACGCCCGCGGCACCGGGCGCAAAGTCGAGTTTGACGGCGGTCGCAAAAGCTACGACGTGGCCGCGTTGCCGCACCTTGGGGCGGTGGATGCGCCGCGTGTGATGGTGGAGTATTTTGATTACTCTTGTGCCGCGTGCCGGACGATGCGCGGGTTTATTGATGCGCTGCTTGCGAGGCACCCGGCGGCCATCTGTGTGGTGGTTTTGCCAGTGCCCATGGAACGCGCCTGCAACCACGCGCTCGCCGCCGATGAACCCCCGCATCCCGGCAGTTGCGAACTTGCCAGGCTCGCTCTCGCGATATGGCGCACCCGACCGGCGGAGTTTGCCGCATTCCATCAATTTTTGTTAGGCGATGTGACCGCGCCGGCCGCCCGGGCCCAGGCGCTGCAACTCGTGCCACAACAACAACTGGACGCCGCGCTGCAGGATCCATGGATCGCCGAGCTCATCCAGGCCAACATCAGCGACTGGCAGGCATTTTCCACCCGCAACAACAAATTGCCAAAACTGCTCATCAGCGGCAAGCGTATCCTCCACGGCCTGCCATCCGGCGAGGTGGACTTCATCCGCGTGATGGAACGTGAGCTGGGCCTGTAGGACATTCAGCAGGCACATGCGCTGAAAATGCGGCGAGCAGGTCCACGTCTGAACTCAGTAAACGACGTCGTTTGTGATGCAGTGGCAAGCAAATTCAATTCCATGCTATTGGGGTAAATCGCGACAAAGAAACCACTGAGGAACTGATTGCCACTGAGAGCACTGATAATTCATTGATATATTTCAGTGGTTTCAGTGGTTTCAGTGGTTTCAGTGGTAAAATCGTCATCCACGATCCCACCAAAAAAAACATAATTCACGCGCCGCGAATTTTTTCCTCACCACCGGCCAGTTCCGCGCTATTCATGTCCGCTCCCACGCCGGGAGATCTAACCAACAAATCAACATCACTCATCCAAATGAAGTACAGCATCCTCCTCGCACTCAGCCTCGCCCTGGCCCTGCCGCTCCATGCCGGCAACAAGAATGGAGGCCAAAAGAAAGCCGGCGGCCAAGCGAAATCCAAGCCAAGTCGGGAAATGGTCTTCAAGAAGAAGGACAATGACAATG
>JBILFE010000317.1:0-5040 GCA_044351705.1 Luteolibacter sp.
TGGCGGAGTATTACCTTGCGACGAAAGACGAATTTGTGCTGCCATACGTCAAGAAATGGGCCCACTTCACAGCGCTCGGACAAAGCCGGATCGGCACCTGGGCGTCTAACATGGCGTGGACCGACCTGAACGGCGGCGTGCTGCACGGAACACTCCCCGGCTACGGCGCGATCAACCAGGCCGGGCTCGTCTGCCACATGTTCTTGGCCTTGGCGAAGAAGTGCGGCGTGCAGGACCCGGAGGTGGACCAGGCGCTTGTGCGGGCCAACCGCTTCTTCAGCTACTACGTCGGCAAGGGATGTATCCCCTATGGCGACCATGGGCCCGAAATCAATTGCCATGACGATAACGGCAAATCCAGCGAGGCCGCCATCGCGTTTGACCTCCAAGGCATGAAGCGGGAATCACAGTTTTTTTCCAAGATGGCGGTGGCCGCGCTCGATGACCGTGAATGGGGGCATACCGGAAACCTGTTTGGCTACCAATGGGCTGGTCTCGGCGCGGCCCGCGGCGGACCCAAGGCGGCAGCCGCCATGTTGAAGGAATTGCGCTGGTACTTCGATCTGGTGCGGAGGTGGGACGGCTCGTTCGCCTACCAGGGCGAGGGCGGCGGGTGGAGCGTGGGTGGGGTATATTGCGGCTGGGATTCCACGACCAGCTACATGCTCACCTTTGCCCTGCCGCTGCGAAAGATATATCTAACAGGCAAGGATCAGGACGAGAAGAACTGGCTGGGTGCCGCGGATATTCAAGAGGCCGTTGCCGCCGGACGTTTCGATGCCGGCAAAGCGAGCACCGACGAGTTGTTCAAGGCACTTGGAAGCTGGTCACCGGCGGTGCGGTATGCCGCTGCCGAAGCACTGGCAAAAAAGAGTGATGACTTCATTCCGCAGTTGACCAAGCTGGTGGAGGGCGACGATGCCAATACCCGGATCGGTGCCTGCCAGGCGATGGGTTTTCTCAAGGAGCGCGGAGCGCCTGCCGTGCCGGTGCTGGCCCGCCTGTTGTCGCACAAGGACAGTTGGCTGCGGGTCTGCGCGGGCGAAGCGTTGAAGGAGATCGGCGAACCGGCCAAAGCCGTGGTGCCCGACATGCTCAAGGCTTGCGCCGCCGTTGATCCGGAGGATTCACGGGCGTTCCTGACGCGCAACCTGGCGTTTTCCCTGTTCTATCCGGGCGGCGCGCTGGGTAAAGCCGGCTTGCTCGGCAAGTCCATCGAGGGTGTGGACAAAAATCTGCTTTATCCGGCCGTCCGCCAAGTGGTCAGGAATGACGACGGCCGCGCGCGGGGCTGCATGCGGTCGACCTATCAGTTTCTCACGCCGGAAGACATCAAGGTGCTGGCACCAGACATCGTTCGTTCCATTGCAGAGAAGGCTCCCAGCGGTGAGATGTTCGCCAAGGGCGTCCGGGTGGCCGGCGTGCAGATGCTCGCCAAGCATCGGATCGAGGAAGGCATCCCCCTGTGTTTCGCGGCCATGGACTGGCGCAACTGGGGCGCGCCGGTGGACCTCTGCTTTGACGTCTTGAAGCAATATGGCGCGCACGCGCTGCCTACGCTCAAGGAGATCGAAAAGGCATGGACGGTTGACGAGGCGACCGAGAAGAGCGTGGGAGATCAGCTCAAAAAACTCAGGACCTTGATCAAAGACGCGGAGAACGACCAGAACCCGCCCAAGCTGATCAAGCTGAGGGATTTGGGTGCCAAGTAGAACCATCCACGGGAAGGACAAGAGATACGAACGGCATAGCGAGAAGATCATGAAGACAGCGAGAATAGGTTGGTATCTGGCAGTCAGTGTCGGACTCGGTGTTTCGGCGTTGGGACAGGCGCCGGGTGCGCAACCCGACAAACAAATGCAGGCCGAGGCCGAGCGGATTGTTTCTCAATACAATGTTGATGGTCCCCACTTCCCGGCGGCAACGCTCACTGTGGCGTCGGACGACACGGCGGTGCTGATTGAGGCCGCTGCCGACGGCCTGTCCGTCGCATCGCTGAAGTGTGTAGCGACAGGAACAGACTGGGCCAGCGAAACGAAGCCCGCCCTGCCGCTCATCCAGTTCGCGGAGGTTGACGGCAAGCCCGTGGCGTTGCGCTGGCAGTTCAAGCAGGTCCGCGTCATCGAAGGCCCGCCCACACAGCACGTGCTGCTCTTCACCAGCGAGAACCCGAGTCTCGAACTGCGCTCCATCTGGCAGGCTGTGCCAGGACCGGGACCGGTCGAACACCGCGTGACGATCATGAACACGGGCACAATACCCGTCCTGCTGCCTCTGCAGAAGAGCCTGGCGCTCACGTTGAGGCCGGCGCCAGGCCACGCGCTGGAACACTGGTGGGTCGAGAAGGGCTCACAGTACCCGACTCCCGCCGGCACGCATCATGCCGCCGTCACGCCGCAGTTTGCGGCGTCGCTGATCTCCCATCCGTATGACCGCGAGAGGCCGCGCGACGCCATTCCGTGGACGAGCATTCAGGATGTGGAGGGGCAGCAGGGAGTCTATGCCGGGATTGAGTTTTCCGGCGTCGTGCGGATCGCTCTGCGCGCCGTCAGCGGCGATCAGCAGACGGTGCAAGGCGTCACACTCAACCTGGGGATCGGCTCGGACGACGCGGAGGAAGAAGCGTTCCGTACCAGACTGGCGCCGGGCGAAGCGTTCGAGGCGCCGGCAGTGTTCGTGGGCTGCTACAAGGGCGATGTTGACGACGGCTCCAACAGGCTGCGATGCTGGGTGCGGGCGCACGTGCTGCCACCAGCCACACTGACGAATATGCCCCTGCTGACGAACAATTCGTGGGGCAGCGGCATGGCCGTGGACGACGCGCTTGCCCGCCAGATGATTGACGCGTCCTGCGCTCTCGGAATGGAAATGTACCACGTCGACGCCGGCTGGTTCCGCGGCGTCGGCAACTGGCGCCCGAATGACAAGAAGTTCCCGCAGGGGCTCGCGCCCATTGCCGACTACGCGCATTCCAAGGGCCTCAAATTCGGCCTGTGGATCGGCTGGACGCAGGGCGGCCATCAACCGGCGCTCCCACCCCCCCGAGACCCCTCACCGGCAAAGGGCGAGCGAGCCGGCAAAGACGACGTTCTGTGTGTCTTCGAGCCGGGCATGAAGCCGTGGTTTACGCGCGACTATCCTGAGGAATGGAAGAACCATAGCTTCATTGGCGCGGATGTGTGTCTTGCCGAACCCATGGCCGAAGCGTGGTGTCTGCGCGATCTGCGCCGCTGCGTCAAACAGTATAAGCTCGACCTGCTGGAGCACGATCAGCGCATGATCGTGGAAAGCTGCGGCCGCGACGCACACCGCCACACCCCGTCGCCGCTGGATGTCGCCTACCACGCCACGCGGGGCTACTACCGGATCTACGACACGCTGCGTGCCGAGAATCCGGCGCTGTTGTTCGAGAATTGCGTCAACGGCGGCCATATGGTGGATTTCGGCGCGGCGCGGCGCGCGCATTACTTCAGCATCACGGACACCTACGATCCGATTTCCAACCGGCGTGCATTCTACGACACGTCGTACGCGTTGCCGCCGGGCGCGTGCGAATGCTACGTCGCGAACCATCCCGGCAAGACCCTCGGGAACTTCGTTTACATGTTGCGCAGCGGCATGATGGGCTGGTGCACGATCATGCTGAACATGAGCCAGTGGACACCCGAGCAGCGCATGGCCGGCAAACGGCAGTTCGATCTATACAAGCAGAAGCTGCGCCCGCTCATCAGCAACGCAAACCTCTATCACGTCTCCGAACGGCCCGACGGGCAGCGCTGGGATGGCATGCAGTACGCTGACCCCAAGGCCGGCACCGGCGTGCTCTTTGCGTTCCGCGGCAAGAGCGACGAGGAGAGTCATGTCTTCAAGCTGAAGGGTCTCGACCCCGCTACGCGGTATCAACTCACCTGCGAAGACGCCTCCAGCCAACCCGCCACGTTCACCGGTGCCGTGTTGATGCAGAATGGCGTCACGGTAAAGCTGGCTGAGAAGGAAAGTTCGGAGCTGGTGTGGATATGTAGCATGATGACGAAGGGGGGCGTTTTGAAAGAACTTCCCGCCGCAGTCCGTTCCACAGAACCGCCATAACACCCAAACACATGACACCCACAAGGAGCCTCCGCACCCTGCTCGGTGCTTTATTGATCCTCGCCGCATCCGCAGCCTCGGTCGGTGCCAAGCCGCTGAAGATCTTCCTCATGGCCGGCCAATCGAACATGGAAGGGCACGCCAATGTGTCCACCATCGATTTTCTCGGCGAGGATGCGGACCCGGCGCGGGCGGCATTGTTGAAGAAGTTCAAGCCCGACGGCAAGACGCTGGTCACGCGCGATGACGTCTGGGTGGTGAGCAACGGGGCCTGCTTCGACAAACTCCAACCTGGCTTGGGTGCGCGGAAGGACGCCTCGAAGCTCTGCAACGACATCGGCCCGGAGTACGCCTTCGGCTACTTCATGGGCGAAGCTCTGGATGAGCAGGTGTTGTTGATCAAGGTGGCCGAAGGCGGCACGAGCCTCTATCAGAATTGGCGTCCGCCCAGTGCCGGTCCGCTCGCCGGCACCAAGCCGGAAGAGGTGGGCGACATGTACCGGGCGTTGGTGGAAAACACGCACCAGACACTGAAGGACTTGAAGAAGAATTTTCCCAAATATGACGAGAAGGCCGGCTACGAGATCTGCGGCCTCGTCTGGTTTCAGGGCTACAACGACATGATACAAGACGGACTGCCGGTTTCGGAATATGGCAAGAACCTGACCTGCCTGATCAAGGATCTGCGGAAGGAATTCAAAGCCCCTGAAATGAAGGTCGTTGTCGGCGTGATGGGCGTCAACGGGCCACGCAATGAGATCGGCAAACAGGGAGCCATACGGAACCAGATGCGCTCGATGAACACGGTTGCGGAATTCAAGGGCAACGTGAAGGCGATCGAGACCGCTCCGCTGCAGCATCCGAAGATTCTGGAACTCAATTGCGCCGGCAGTCCGCCGCCTAACGTTGTCCGGACGCTCCCGAACCCGCCAGGCAACGACCCCAAACCCG
>JBILFE010000378.1:0-4491 GCA_044351705.1 Luteolibacter sp.
GGCTTGAGACCGATTAGCTTGCGGAGCGCATTCGGGGCGTGATCCGTCAAGTAGGTTTCGCCGTGGGTGATGCTCGCGCCATAGTGGCCGGCCACCGCCATGACCCCGCATGTTAGAGCCAGGATGGCGTTGGAGATGCCGTTGAGCATGCCCGTTCCGATGCGACTCGAGGAAAGCCGGAAGATGAGCGCAAGGTTGGCACCCAAGGCCGTGGCGGATCCCGCCCACAGGTGCCGGTCTAACAATTCATTGTCATAGCCACCGCTCTGGGCCAGCAACCAACCGCAGCCGCCCGCCAACGTGCAGCCCGCCGCGCCCCAAGCCAGAATCACGGTGACGGTCGATGTATCGGGACGGGGCAGCAACCGGCGCAGCACTGGCAGGCGCGCGGCCTCAAAGGCCAGTGCCATCAGCAACAGCACAATCGGAAAGTGCAAGACAAACGGATGAAACCGACCTATCCACTGGCCCCCCTCTGGAAGCGCGCCGTCCCAGGCGACCTTGTCGATCAACGGTGCGGCAACGGCCAGGCCAAGGCCGAGGGAGGCCACCATGAGCCAGCGCAAGCGGGCGGTGGGCATGGCCGTAGATGGGGTGGGTGTGGCTTCCATGTGTGGGGTGGGACTCTTGCCGCAGTGGCAAACGCGCGTCTACGCCCGATGGCACGCGATTGTTGCAAAGAATTAAAGAATAAAAAGTCATTTTTTTAAAATAACCGTCAGGCGGAGCATCGTGCGCGGTGGGGCCGCGGGTTTAATGACATGGGTGGGTCGGTTATGTGGAGGCGCCGCAGCGTTAGCCCAGGCTGCGGGGGCGGCCTTTTTCGGTTAGGGCGTGGCATGCCGGGCAAGCCACGATGGGTTCGCGTGAGGAATCTTCGAAGGCGTGCAGGCACAGTCGGCAGATGACACGGCGGGCGAGCGCCCTGCGTTCGGTGCGGGCGTGGAAATAGCGCGAGGTCAAGGCCCCCAGCAGTCCCAGGGCGAATGATGCCATGAGCACCCATAGCACCGCATCAGCGAGGGTCACTTCCATGGAGCACTTGGTTGTTGAATTGAATGCCGATGGCCAGCCAGCCGCCGTTGGCCGCTAGTTTCGGATCGAAGGCGACGCTGCGCAGCCAGTTTTCCAACGCGATGAGGGCCGGCGCCGGCGCCTTTGTTAGAGAAACGCAATCCGCCACTGCACCCGAGGGATGCAGGCGCAGCAGGAACCGGCAGTCGGTGGCAGCCATGGCAGCCATGGCGGCATCGACGGCACCTGGCCACGGCGGCAAGGACCTGGGCAAGGCGGAGGTTCCCAACGCGGATAGCGGATAGAGCACGGGTGCCAATTTGTATTCGGTGGTGGCGGGGGGGGCGGCGCGGGTTAGCGCGTGGCGCGGAAAGACCGGCTCGCCCTTGGGGGCTAGTTCCAGTGGTTCCACCAAAGTCTGCGGCGGCAAGTCCCGCAATGCCGGGACGTAGCTTCGCGCCGGTATCCGCGTGGTTTGCATCACCGCCGCCGTCACGGCTGGATAGGCATCCCATGCGGATGGGTCGAAGCGCGACAGAAAGGGACCGGCTTCTTTGGCCCAGCGGGCCCACAGCACGCCATCGCCGCTAGCCGGCAGTTGGATCCATGAGGCCTTGCTCATGATGTTGAATTGGGGGCTGGCCACTTTGATGCGGACAAAGGCGAGGAGAAGGGCAAAAGCGAGTGTGGCAAGAAGGATGGGAATGGCCCTGGGGAAGGGGGCCTTGGGAAACTCGCGCCATCGAAAAATCAGGGATGTTTCCAGACGGGACCGATCTTTGGTGATGACGCTGGCTTTGCTCATGAACCGGACGGGTTGGTATCCGACTGGGCCGCTGGCGGCGGGGGATGCGGCGGTTGGCCGAGCAGGGCCAGGCGAAAGCCTTTGCCAACGATCATCTCGGCCACTTGCCGTTCCGTTCCGACGGGTGTGCCGACGTCGGTTTGTAACAGGATGATGGCTTTGGCCGCCGCTCCCTCCGCCCGCAAAACATCCAGCCGAGCCGCCAGTTCGGCCAGGGTCACCGGTTGGCGGCCGAAGTGAATCAGCGCTGTGGATTGGCCTTGGCCCAGCGTGATGACCAGTGGGTTGCGGAAGCGCTCCATTTGAAACTTGGAGGGCGGCAGATCCACCATGACCCCCGATTGCAATACCAGCGAGGGGCCTAACATGAAAAACAACATCAGCAAGAGGAACAGATCGACGATCGGCAGCACATGCAGGAAGCCGGGGCGCTCGGGTAAGGTTATTTCCAACTTCATGGGACGGACTCGCTGGTCGGCTTGGAAGCTGGCATGCCCGCGCTCACTTCGCTGCGGAATGGCGCGAATTCCGCTTCCTCGCGTGCGTCGGCGATGAGATTGAGCATTTCGATTCCCGCGCGCTCGATCCGGTGCACCAGGCGTTTGGCGCGGCCGAGGAAGTACAGGTAGAACAAATACATGGGGACCGCCACGGTGAGGCCGACCACCGAGGTGATCAAGGCGGTGAACACGCCGCCGGACAACTCGCTCGGGCCGGAAAAGCCACCTTGTTCACTCACGCGTTGGAAGGTTTCCACCATGCCAACCATGGTGCCGAGCATGCCGACCAAAGGAGCCAGTAAGGCGACTCCAAGGATGGCGCGGACATTTTTTTCGATGCGCGGCACTTCCAGTTGGCCCGCCTCTTGGACCACATCGCGCAAATCCCGCCGCGGGAGGTAATAGCGGAGCAAGGCGGCGTGGGCCACCCGCGCCACCGGGCCGGGTGCGCGGGCGGCCTCATGGAGAGCCTCGGCAAACGCCCGGCGGCGGACGTGATGGGCGAGGCCCACCAACAAATCGCCGACGTTGATGCGCGCCCGGTGAAAGAAAAACAAGCGCTCGATGACGCAAACCGAGCCGATAAATGCCAGACCGAGCAGGACCCAGACGAGAGGTCCGCCCTGTTCGATCAAGCCCGAAGGTTCTGTTAATCCCAAAAACATCTGCGCACAGACTAGCGGGTCCGGCCACCGATGACCAGCACCAAAAGCACCAAAAGCTTGCCATGGCCGCCACCTGCGCCCCACCCTTGCCGGCGTATGAACCACTTAGTCATCACCGGCGGCGGCGGGGGGCTGGGGCGCGCCATTGTCAGCGCCTTTCAAAACCCGCAGTGGCAGATTGCCGCGCCGCCCAGCCGCGAGCTCGACGTCACAGACACCATTGCGGTGGCCGGGTATTTTCGCGAGCGACCGGTCGAGTTGCTCGTTTGTGCGGCCGGTATCACGCGTGATGTCCCGCTGGCCAGGCTTGAGGAAAGCGCCTGGGATCAAGTCATGGCCGTCAACCTCGGCGGGGTGTTGGCCTGTGCAGCGGCGGTTTTGCCTGGCATGATCGAGCGTGGCAACGGTCATCTGGTGCTCATTTCAAGTTTTTCCGCCAGGCATCCGCCGCCGGGGCAAGCCGCCTACGCCACGGCCAAGGCGGCGCTGTTAGGATTGACCCATCAGCTTGCCCGCCGTCATGGGCACCAGGGCATCCGCGTCAACGCGATCCTACCCGGGTTTCTCGAAACCGCAATGACCCAAAACCTGAGCGAAAAACGCCGCGCGGAAATCCTCGCCGCACATTGCTTGGGCACCTACAACACGCCTGCGGCCGTCGCCGGGTTCATTCATCATCTTCACCACCACCTTGCGCATACCTCGAGTCAGATCTTCCAATTGGACAGCCGGCCCGGACTCTGAGCGCGCTGAATTTGCTTACAAAGGGTTGCGCAGCCGGAAAAAATGTCGTTTAATCGTCCCTCAAGCCATTCGGAGACCCTCTAACCATTTAATCCTGGGTGGGCGGGAAGCACCCTGAACGGAATTCATAACAACCAAACATCGACCAACCAAACCTCATGAAAATCGTCAAAAACACCTTTGTGAATGAAGAAGTCCTGCTCGACTTCCACGAATACGACAGTTGCGAATTCCGCGACTGCCGGTTTGTGGTTCTCGGCTATGGGCCGTTTGTTCTCAACAAATGCGAAGTGATCAACTGCACCTTCAACTTTGGTGGGCCTGCCGCCAACACCATTCAAACGATGTCCGCCATCTATCATAACAATGGTGATCAGGGCAAACAACTCATCGAATCCACTTTCGACAATATCCGCAAAGCCGGCGCCAACGCCCCGGCCTGAACCGGCACTCCTGCTGGTTAGATTTTAACGTCAAGTGTGCCACAGCCATCACAGTTTCCTGTGATGGCTGTGGTTTAATTGTTGTGCTAGCGCATTTCAATGGGGTGCATGAAGAGGCCTCCCAACTTGATTCCGCACGGGGCGTTTCCAGAGAAACCCGTCGCCCCCGCAGCCCCCATGCGCCAACTTTTACGATATTCGCCGGCCCGTCTCGCGTTCATTGCGTTCGGCTTGTTCATTTCAGTATCGCAACTGTCCCGTCTCGTGCTGCTGATTGCCGCGCGGCATGATGTCACATGGAATCTATCAATCCTTGGGTT
>JBILFE010000319.1:0-5029 GCA_044351705.1 Luteolibacter sp.
CTGCAGGATATCCCAGCCCTCTGCGGCTTGGCCGCTGCGGAAGTAAGCGAGGGCCAGGGCATAGTTGTCGCCGGGATACATCTCGCGGACCGACCAGGTGGAGGGCACCCAGTTGCTCATCCAGCAGCGGCTGCCACCGAATGGCATGCGCTCGCGCTGCAAGCCCCATTCGGTATAGTAGAGCGACTGCACGGCGTGATTGGCGTCGAGCAGGCCGGTTTCGATCGGGATGAAAATCGCGCCTAACCAACTGTCGTCATGCACGCGGCGCAGGCCGCCTTGTTCCCGGTATTGGGCCACATAGCCCTTGCGGGTCAGCCACAGTTGGTCGAGCAAGGCGGCGCGGATTTTGTTAGCCTGCGCCACGTGGCGGGTCGCGGCTACGGCATCCCCGGCGCGGCGCGCCATATCGGCGGCTGCCTGGTGCCCGGCGAACGCGTAGGCTGATTCTTCTGCGGTGCCGCCGCCATTGTACCACACGCTATCGGTAGGCCAGGTGTTGATATATCCCTCATAGAGCCCGTCGTCGTCAGGATCAAAACAATCCTTCTGCCACTCCAGATGCAACTCCAGCGCCTCGCGTAACAATGTTTCCAATTCCTTGTCGCCGGTCCAGCGCCAGGCGTGTACCAACTGGTCGAAAAACTGGGTCTGGAAATTATATGGCCCGGCATCCTGGAGGATGCGGCCGCGGCCGTGAAAACGCGACTCCTTCGACTGGGTGCACAACAGACGCCATGGGGTGGCCTGCGCCACGCGGGCGGTGGTGTCATGGTTTTGCGAGGCGATGTAGTAGCGGGCCTGGGCCTTGACATTCTCATGCCAACCAAAGGCGGTCGCGCCGTAGATCGACCGCCACCCCGGAAACGGGATGTTCCATGCCATCGCCCCGTGCACATACACCGGCGGATAGAACGTCGAATCCAAGGCATAACTGGCGGCCGCCACCGCCGCATTGAGCCGCGCATCGGGAGTTTTGACGACGATTTTCTCCGCCTGGGCGGCCACCCGCATGAGCGCCGCGGCATAGGCGGCCGCCGGATCGTCGCATGCTTTGCTGGTGCGCACCTCCGCACCCAGTGCCTCCACCGCCCAGTAGATTTTTTCCTTGGAGGCTGCTAGATCCAGCACACCGCACGCCAGCGGCAGCTTGGCGGCTGAGGATTCTGTTAGTTTCGCCGGTTCCGCCCACGCCGAGGCGTCGGCCACGCGCAAGTCGCCCTGCGTGCAGCGGCCGATCACATGGCGCACGGCACCGCTGGTGGTGAGTATGAAGCGGTCGGCGAGCATCTCAACGCGGTCGTCCTTGCAATCGTCAGGCAGGAACCGTTGTTGCAGCACGGGTGAAAGCGGAGGCATCTCCTGTTTGTTCTGTTCGAGAACCACGGGGTCAAACACCCTGGAAGCATCGGAGGTGGAAGTGGATCCGCCAAATGCCCAGATCAGCCGGTCCCCGGCCTGCGCCCCCTGAGTGGTCAACCTCACCGCAAAACCTTCCATGACGGCCATCGGCACCAAGTCTAACATAATAGTCAACCCGGCAAACGCCGGATCCCGGATCTCCCATTGCATGCGGCCGGGTTGGTAGCGGCTCGTGACATCAGTGCACTCATGCAACCAGCGTGCCACGTTCCCACGCTGTACGGCCAACGTCATACAACCGAACACATTCGGCTTGTTAGCAAAACGGATGTGCGGACGGTCGCCGGCCAGGGTGACCGACGATCCGTGATCGCCGTAGAGCGGGCGGTTGTTGAAATACGGGCGCTGGTGACCGACGATGGAACCCTGCTCCTCGACGTAAGGGTTTGCCCAAAGTTCGTTGGATGGAACCTCGGCATGGAGGGCGGCGCTCAGGGTAAGGCAGGCGAGTGAAGAAATGATGAGGCGGGACATGGCGTTCAGTGGCTTTCGTTGACCGGAGGCGGGGCGGATTCATCCGGCATGGCTGGCAACTGCCGGGCGTGGAGCATCAATTCGGGGGTGGTGCGGTAGCCGAGTTTTTCCATCAGACGGGCCTTGTAGGTGCCGATGGTCTTGTGGCTGACGCCGAGGTTATCGGCGATGGCCTTGTTACCCAGGCCGCGGCCGAGCATGGCATAGACCTGCAACTCGCGGGTGCTGAGTTGTTCCATGGGCGTGGCGGCAGCGCTGGGGGTGGCCGCGTTTTCCAGCAGCAACGAGGTCATGGTTTCGCTCAGCGCGAGCTGGCCTGATAGAATTTTGCGGATGGCCGCCAGCACGCCTTCAATCGGAGTGTCCTTCATCAGGTAGCCGCGCGCGCCGGCTTTGAGCAACCGCTGCGCATAGACCTGCTCGTCACACACCGAGAGCACCAGCACGGGGCGCAGTTCCCCGCGAGCTTGGAGATGCTCCAACAATGTCCAGCCACTGCCATCCTTGAGATTCAAATCCAGCACGATGAGGTCGGGGTTGGTGGCCTGCATTTTCTCCAACGCCTCATGCCAACCGTCCGCCTCGTCGCACACCTCCAGATCAGCCGTCGCGGTGATGGCTTGGCACAAGCCGCTGCGGACCAGCGGATGATCATCGACGACCAAAATTCGTTTGCGGGGGTTCATAAAAGTCGCTCTTGGGTTATCGGCAGGATCATTTCCAGCACGGTTTGGTTGCTGCCGTTGTCGCGCAGCTCCAGCACGCCGCCCAGCAAGCTGGCGCGCATGCGCATTTGGCGCAGGCCCAGGCCGTCGCGGCGCAGTGCCGCATCCGCCAACGGGATGCCATCATTGCTCACCGACACGGCGAGGCGGTGGGGCTCGCGCACCAGGTCGATCCAGACGTGCGCGGCATTGGCGTGTTTGACGGCATTGGCGAGCGCCTCGCGGATGATCCGGTAGAGGTGGACGGTTTGTTCGTGAGTTAGAAAATCGAGGTCATCGCAGATATTGGTTTCCGTTTCGGTGTGAAACATCTCGTTGGTGCGGCGGGCGAGGGTTTCGAGCGCCTCGGGCAGCGTTTGCACCTCGAGTTCGTGGAGGGTGAGGGAATGCGAGTAGCTGCGCGCCACGCCGGCGAGGTGCGCCGCACGCTCGTGGATCTGGCTGAGCGCCTCGCAGCTTGACGGGCAAGTCCCTTCATGGCACGGCGTGGCCATCTCCGCCAAGCGCGCCACGCCGATGAGTTCCTGGCAGAGGCTGTCGTGAATATCCTGGCCGATGCGACCGGCCTCGCTTTCAGCGGCGGTAAGGGCCTCGTTGGTGGCCTGCCGCAGTTCCGCCTCACGACTGGCCAACAAGGCTACCAATCGCGCGTTGGCGGCGTGCAGTTCGGCCTGGGTTGACTTCAGGCGGGTGATGTCATGAGCCACTCCCACGTAGCCGATGATCCCGCCATCCTGCTGCTTGACCGGAATAATGGTGGAGGTGTGCCAGAATTGGCGGCCGTCGGCATGGAGCACCCGGTATTCAATGCCGCCCTCCGGCGCGCCCGTGCCGACGATGCGCCCCAGAAACGCAAAACACGCGGCGTGGTCGTCAGGATGCACAAAGCGGCTGAAGCTGTGCCCCGCCACCTCCTCCGCCACATGCCCTAAATCCCGCTGCCAGTTGGCCGAAACATAGGTCATCGTCCCGTCCGGCTGGATGGTGTAGATGATCGCCCCGGCGTAGTTGAGCAACAACTCGTTGCGCTCTTTGTCGTCGGGGGCGATGGAGGTCAGTTGCACGTCGCTGACCTTGGCAGCCACCCGCGATTAAGCAAGGGCGGATTGGCGAATACTCAGCGCAGGCGGCCACGGGTAATCCGTTGCCTCATGTGGATGATGGTCACAACTTGAAACTGCTCCTCCTGAACGCCGTAGATGATTCCATCATGGATTAGGGGACAGGGGAATAATCACTGAGAAAATCCCTTGAGCTATGGCAGCGATATGCCACCATTTGCTCACCATGCCCGCACTCGTCATCAAACCCTTTCCCGCAGCCCTGCACACCAAGCTGCGACGCATTGCTGCGGAGCATCGCCGTTCAGTCACGCAAGAGACCATTCACCTGCTTGAAATGGCAATCAGCGCCGCAGATCGAAGCAACCCAGCCGCCGCTGACGGTCAGCCGAAATGGGCGAAGCGGAAACTCCTGCCGGAATATGAGATGCTGCTCAACTCCGGCGCTCTCACCAGCACCGTGGATTCCACCATCGGACTCTCCGAGGAACGTGACGCCAGATGAATCAGCTCTTTTTCGACGCCACCTACATCGGCAAGTTGCACTGGCGGGAGCCTGGCTCCGCAGAGGTTTTGACCTGCGCCGCCACTGCGGATGAACTTGTGTGCTCATTGCATGGCAGAGCGGAGTTCTACTCGATGGGTTTTCGTAAGGTCCGCGAGGGCTTGGCCGCTCCATCCACGGTCCAAGCTGTCTTCGCCCAGTTCAACGCCGACGTTGCCGCCGGCGACATCCGCCTTCTCCTCCTCACCGAGGCCATCGTGGACCGTGTCGAAAGCGTTTTCGCCACCGCCCCGGCCACCACCTATCTTCGCGCTGCCGACGCCCTCCACCTTGCCACCGCCGCCGATCACGGATTTGCAGAAATTTACTCCAACGACAAGCACCTCCTTGCCGCCGCGCCGCTCTTCGGCCTGCGCGGAGTCAATGTGATTCCCTAGCAGCTCCGGCCTTGCGTTTGAGCAAGCCGTCTTGGGAAAGACGGAAATGGGCAAGACCCAAGACGCAAGACTGCAAGACGCAAGACTGCAAGACGCAAGACCCAAGACAAGAGAAGAGCTGCAAAGAGCGCGCAGCGCTTCTTCATCTGCTCTTCTCTTGCGTCTTGTGTCTTCAAGTCTTGTGTCTTTTCTTGCGTGAGCAAGGCCTACAAATCCGCATTTCTGTAGGCATCGGCCTACAGAAAAAATCAGCCATGGCCTACAAAGAAATCAGTGGATTCATAATTTGGCATAGTTCAGAATTAACGTCGAAAGAGAAATAAGGTCAGCCTTTATGAAACCCCGCCTCCTCCTGCCCGTCCTGTGGGCCGCCACCCAAATCATTGCCTCCGCCCAGATCGGAAG
>JBILFE010000318.1:0-5029 GCA_044351705.1 Luteolibacter sp.
TCTGTTGGCCCATTGATTTCTGAGCGCTCAGAAGGTCGGGCTCCCGAGTTGTCACCATTTTGTCACCACTGCCAATCATGGCACTGGAAATGCTGTCAACTTTTGCCGGTTTCGCATCCGTAACCCATTGGGAATGAATGGGTTGGCAGATGGTACACCCGAAGGGACTCGAACCCATAACCTTCTGATTCGTAGTGAGTCGTAATTCCTTCATAATAAGCATGTTACAGCTTTTATTTGCCGTAATTAGCCGCTATTGGCCATCAGTATTATGCACCATTTTAGCCAACTGGAACCGCGGTGGCTAACTGGTTGTCACCACTTGTCATCACCCGTTATGTTAGACAGCGGTTGACATGGCCAACACCGGCATGGACACGCCAACTGACTCGCCGCGCACCGATCTAACCACCGATCCGTTACTCACCGAAAAAGACGCCTGCGCCTACCTCCGCGTGAGCAAACGCAACCTCTACTGCTGGCGCATGGCGGGACTGATCCCCTATTTCAAGATCGGTCGTGCAGTTAGATTCAGGAAAGCCGAGCTGGACGCTGCCCTGGAACGGATGCGGGTGGGGTGAAACGGCAACCGAAAGGCACGGGTGACTCGGGTATCAGCTTCGTGACACCACGCCCGGTGCATGACCTGGGTTTTCCAAAGCGGAAGCATCGTCCCGTGCTCTTCCTGAGACACGCGCGGCACGGTCCGGAAGGAAATCTGCCGGTCCTGCCAGATCAGGCTTCCCACAACGCAGTCGTCAGGCTGGAATGCGTCCTTGTCGGCCGTCACATATCACCATTAAACCAATGATTTCCACCATTGAATCCGCAGCCGGGAAATGCAACCCGGCGATCTACCAGTTGAAGGTCGTTCTGCTAGACAGCAAGCAGCCTGTATGGAGGCAGCTGCAAGTGCCCGGCGACGCCAGCCTCGACTGGCTGCATGCCGTCCTTCAAGTGGCGATTGGCTGGACTAACAGCCATCTGCACCAGTTCAGGGTGGGCGAGGACTGCTACTCCGATACGCGCCACCACTTTGCCGAGTTTGAAGACGATCCGGAAATCCTCGAAGAACGGAAGTTTACACTTCAGCAAATCGCTCCGCGCGAGCAGGACATCTTCGGTTACCAATACGACTTCGGCGATTCCTGGGAGCACGAAATCACGGTGGACAAGATTCTGCCGACCGACGCGGCTGCCGCCAGGACCGCACTCTGCCTCAACGGTGCTCGTGCCTGTCCACCGGAGGATTGTGGCGGTGTGGGGGGATACGAAAACCTGCTCAAGATTCTCAAGAACCGGAAACACCCGGAGCACCAGAGCATGAACGAATGGCTGGGTCGCGCGTTCGACTCCGAAGCATTCGACGTGGAAAAAACCAACTTCTGGCTGCGAAAACTGAAATGGCCGCGCGTAACGGAAGCCAACTTGCGCAAAATCCTCATGGGTCGTGACGATTACCATGAGTGACCAGCAACACACAAACCACCTCACACCCAGAACCATGAATTCCCCGGCATCCGTAGGTCGTAACAACCCGTGTCCATGTGGAAGCGGCAAGAAATACAAGAAGTGCTGCATGGAAAGGGATGCGGCGGCGAAGGCGAGCCAACCGTCCATCGATTGGCAGAAAGCTGCGGCGAGGCCGGCAGCAGCGGAACACGCAGGCATGGGTGGACACCCCTATGCAATGGTCAAAATGGTGACGAACCCGTCGCCCGATCTCTTGTCGCAATTGTCGGAACGCGCAATCGCGGCACTCAAGGATAAGTGGAGCATCACCAAAGTGGCCAGATTGGAAACGAGCGAGATTGTGTCGCGCTTGGAAAAACTGGGAATTGACGGGCACCAAGCCGCGTTTGTCGTGTTGACTGACGGGCGAACCTCGGCATGGAGTATTGGCAAAACGTGGATGGAGAGGCTGTCGTTGCCGGGGGATGGCGATGTGGATTTCGTCTGTCTGGCGGCGTGCGAGTTGTGGAAACGGTATTGCCCTGAGCGCCCGTCCATGGAAATGTTGGATGACTGGCTAACAGAAGGCTATGACCTGTGCGATGCGCGCAAGAACGTTGAAACGGTCGAGATCTGGCTGCGGGTTTGGGAACATGTCCGCCCCAGGATCGAACCGCACATGACCACCTTCGAAGCCGCTGACGCGGTGTTTCAGATCTCGCAGTTCTTCGGAAACTGGATTCAGGATTTCACCATGGAAATTCATAATGCGACGATCCATGACGAAAAGTATGCCGAGATAGGCATCCGGGTGATCCATGAGGTGCTGGGCCAGTTCGTGGATGAGAGTTTGAACACAGTGCTCAACTTCCGTTGTGAACTCGGAACTCTTCTGTTTTCGGCAGGCCGTTGCGAGGAAGGTGACGTGGCGCTCCAAGCCGTCATCCGTGAGCATCCCGATCAGGCTTGTGGATATGCCGAATTGTCGTCGGCGCTGGGATGCTCCGCATACGGAACGCCGGACTATCCCCGTGCGATTACCATACTCGAGCAAGCACTGGCGTATCCGGTTGTTGACGCAGACGACTGGGATCTCGACGTTCGATTGGATGACCTCCGCGAAAATTTGCGGGCGCCGACACCAGAATAGAATTTTGGTTGTTAGGATATTTCGTGTCGCGCATCCGCCGCGTACATGGTAGTATCACGCAGTCATCGACGGGGATCTGGTTAGGCGCAACCCATGAATCCGGCGGAGCATGCAACTGATCATCGCATTTCTTGGCGGCCCAGGGGAATACGTGCGTGATGGCGCGCACCGCAAGATGGCCCGCCCGGATGAGTGCCCGATCTGCGGAAAATCCGGGGTAATGCGTCCTCACGGCTTTTACTCCAGATCGGTTACGATTCCAGGGCCGATCATGCGTCTGCTAATCCCAGACCTCACTAAACGACCTCGAATTTGACGAAGGGGCGAGCAAGTTGAGTTCCTCCAATTACGCGTCCTTTTGAGAGTCGGACAGCATTGTTAGTTTGGTGGAACGTCGTTGATGCGCACGCTGATTTGTTCTTTGCGGGTGAGGCGGAGCCGCAGCGGGCGTCCGCTGCCATCGGGCAGGGTAAGGCCTCCGGCGTTGAGTTCATCGAGGTGCTGTTCGTATGGAGTGGAGCGGTAACTGGTGAGCTGGTTGATGCCGAAGTGTTTATTGAGGTATTTGAAGTCGTTTTCCTGGATCCAGCGGTTGAACATGAGACGCACGATTTCCCGGACCGGGCGTTGGGTGTCGTCGGTGAGGATGGAGAGTTGGACGGTCTTTCCGTTAGGGTTGGTGGCTCTAACGATAATTTGGCGGATGGCGGGGTTTTTGTGCCAGGGGCGGTGGATGTATTCGAAGTGGTAAGGCCGATGGTCGCGGGAGTTGTTGCGTTGGCGGCTGAAGGTGTGGAAGGCCGCTGCCATTGCCCTGCGGTTCTTCTCGGTGTGGGGCGACGGCCAGCGGCCCGACCTTGCCCTGGAAACCTTCCGCCGCAGGATTGAGGCGGGCAAACCCGTCGTCATCAACGGCGATGGCAGCCAGCGCCGTGACCTCACCCACGTTGCCGACGTGAAAAGTGTAAAGCTGAAAAAACACCTTTCACATGATTTGGATGGGGGTGGGGAGACCCGGGGACTGGGACGGTCTCGGGAATAGATTTCCTGTTCACTATCAATGGGTTACGACGCGTTCAAATGTTCGTTTTGTCGCAGCTTGGGTAAATTTTGCCTATGCACTCCTCTTCAACACCAATACCACTACAAGCGCGAGTGTAATCACGATCCCACCAATTATCCAGGTCATGACATCGTTAGATCGTCGCGCAACGGGGGTGACCACTTTCTCCGATTTTGGTGCAGAGTTGTTCTGAACGGCGAGAACATCGGGAGGGTTGGGTTGTGCTGCATTAGACGTTCCCTCCATTGGCTGCGGGAGTTGAGGAGAAGGTCTCATACGTGCAACGATGTCTTTCACAGCGATAACCTTGTGCGGTGGATTCTTGAAGTATTCATCGGGCATTGATGTTCCTATCTTGCGCTTAAATGCCAATTCGAAGATGCGCTGATCGTCGGCGTTTGAATAATCAAGCGTGCGCTGCTCATCTAGCACTGACTTACCATCAACAAAGCAATACCGCACAAGTATACCACCACCTTTACCTGGCCAGAGAGTCATCAGGCCACCTAAGGGGTTAAGTTCCGGCACTTTTCCAACCCGTAAAAAGTCTTCCCTCAACTGCACATTGTCGATCCGATAATAGAGTCCGCCATTATTTAAAACATATGCAGTCCAAGAAGCCCCTCCCTTGGAGCCAGCACTATTGTATCTAAGAAATACCGCCAGCCGTCCAGAATCATCCAGATCCAAATCACGGCGCAGCACCTCATCCTTCTTGAGGATTCCGAACTCAGCACATACTGAGTCAGATGTGCTAATGTAATCAACCTCGGGGTCTGTTACAAGAGGATGAATCTGTGCAAAGGCGACGCACCTAACCATCATGAACATAAAGGCGAATGTGATAGAATGTTTCATGTTAACCTCCATTGTATTGATTTATGATCTCGTAGACATAGGGTTGGTTCTTACTAGGAGCGTTTGGAAGATCCAATGACCATCTTTGCCCAGACGGTTGGGTTGGGTCAAAGTGGAGCAGTCTGGAGTTAGACCGACCTTGAGGGCCGTTATACCATGTCAAGGCGAGAACATCGCGGCCTGAAATGGAACGACCCTTGATTGTGAACTGCGGTTCTTCAAAAGTGCTCACATTATTTCTTTGCACCGAGTCTACGTAGTTGTTAGCGATGGTCAAATGTTCGGGATATTCGTTTTGAAGAAAACCCATCATGTTTCCATCCCAACTCCACGTTTCTTCAGTGGTAACTGGGTGACCACTCGAAGAGTCGCGTTGAAACAATCCCCATCCGTCACCCTCACTTGACGCATAGTAGGGTTCACCACGCTGCCCGTGTGCTCCAACACCGCCGTTGGCGAGGCCATTGGTAAACTGATTATAGGTGCCGCTTGAGTCGGCGGTTTCA
>JBILFE010000320.1:0-5025 GCA_044351705.1 Luteolibacter sp.
GTGTGATAGGCCGCGAAGCTGGCCTGGTCGTTGCGCGACCCGATGTAGGCCGCCACGTCCGTGCCACCCGGCAGAAGGATGATGTGTGAGGCGCTCAAGCCGGTGCCTGACGTCGCATCCGTGGTCTGGCTGGTGATAGCGGCGAGAAATCCGGTGGGCGCCATGGCCTCTCCCTGATAGGCATACACCGTATCGCCGTCCGCGACCAGATTGAAGGAGCCGGATGCGGTGACGGATCCCACGCTGGCACTGCGGAGCGAGTTTGATAAACTATTCAGGGTGACAACGGTGCCTGCCGCCACGCCACCTGCCGGTGGCACCCAGGTGATGACGCCCTCACCGGTATCAAACGCACCACCCGTCCCCGGCTGCGCTCCGTTCCACGCATTATCGGTGAAAAAAATCGTGTCGATTGCCGCAATCGGAGCCAACGCCACAAACGCAAGGGCATCGTTGACGTCAGCATTGAATCCGACAAAGGCAATCGCGCCGGGACTCAGATTGGGAGTCACGATGACCGGATCGGTGCCTGCTATCCATGTTAGAGAGACATCATCGATGGCCAAGCCATGATCGGTGCCGGTGTGATCGCTGTCTTTCCAACGGAGCATGATATAGCTTCCATGGGGGACATTGAGGTTCGCAGTGATTGCAATCACCGTGCGATTGGCGGCATCATTTCCATTGAGGGAGGAGCCCGGCGCCGTGTTGACGGGACTGCTGAAATCGCCGACCGCCAACGCCGTCCAACCAGAATCGTTAGATGGATCGAGCGAGGTGATTGCCGAAGCGCTGATGCGGTACCACAGGGTGACGACTTGCGCGGTGGTTTCCCCGCCCTTTCTCCATTGTTCCCCCACGTAGGCCAGCGAGTTGATGGCAACCGCATTTCCCGACACGTTTTGCAACTGCAGCCCATGCGCAAAACTCCCCGCCGTGGCGCCACTCGATCCAATCGCTCCCAGCGCGCGTTCGCCATCACCGGCAGTGCCATAACTGTAAAGGTTGCCACTCGAGGTGGTCCCGGCGTCCGCCACAAGGGTCGTGCCAGTGCCCGTGCGCTGGGCGTACCACCCTGCTAGAGTGGAGTCGTCGGCCCACGTGTTGGATACCCCGCCGCTTGGCAGCGAGTTGAAATCCTGCATATATTCGCCCACGCTGGTAGTGATGGAAATGGGCGCCGCGGTGGCAACCGCCAAGCCCGCAACGCCTGGCAAAATGGTACATGTCATACGCCGGATCCGGTAACTGAGACTCGATGGAGGATTCATCATATTATTAGGTTAGGTTAAATAAAATGAAACGGGTAGAGCATGCCATTTTTTCTAATGCAGACCAGCAAAGAGTTGTGACCCGGATTGTGCCTGTCGCAGCGCGTAGCAAATTTTGTCGCTGTTGGATTTTAGGAGCTTCAAAAATCGCCGAACCAACAAAGATATAAAAGCAAAGTGAAATGAATGGCGGGGTTCGCATTTGTCATTGTTTAACTTGCCGGATGGGTTAAAACCGCGTGCCGATGGAGAAGAGAAACCAGAGATTGTGGCATGCAGGCCATTGGATGGCGTGGCTGGGGGGGATTCTCATCGCACTGACTCCATTCGCGCAGGCCTGGTCGATTCCCATGGGTGAGTACCCGATGCCGGTGCGACTGTGGCCGGGCAATCTCATCGTCGAGCTGATCGTCGCCGGCGGCTTGGCGGTGGTGGGTGGTACTTTCGGTGGCTATTGGTGGCAGCAGCGGCTTGGCGGGCGCTGGGGCGGCTTTGATTTGTTAGCCTGGGGTCTTGCCGGCTGGCTGGGATGGTTGGCGCAACCGATTCACGGGTTGGGAGTGGTCGCGTTGTTAGGGGTGGCTGCGGTGTCATGGCTGCGGGCGAATTGGGGGAGAATGCGGGCTGGAGCCGGCGTTGCGCCGGACACGTCGGTGCCTTGGAACGGGGTGTTGTTTGGATTGATCCTGATTTTGAGTGTGGTGAGCGATTGCAGCGTGGTGGGTCAGGCGGAGGGCGGAGCGCCCGCCGCGCTCGGTCTGGTGGTGGCCCGGGTGCTTACGCAGGTGGTGATTGTTTCACTGGCGTGGTTTGTGTTGCATCAATTCCTGCGCTGGTCGCCGGCGGGGGCGCGCTGGATCGGCGCGCTTGGCTTGGGGCTGACGCTGCTGCTGCTAGGGGCGGAAATCGGCATGCGCAAGCTGTGGGGAAAAGGTCTGGTGATGTTTTTCGGTGAATTGGCAGTGGGCGGAAAATTCGATTTGCTGCGGGTGTTGGAAGGCGGCGGCATCAAGCTGTCTGCGGCCAACATGTTAGGATTGCTGGCCGCTGTGGCACTGGTGTGCGCGCTGATGATCGGCTCGGCGCGCCTTTCCAAGGGCATGGGCTTGCGCTTGCGGCCATGGGTGTTGCTGCTCGTCGCGTTGGGGGCCTGGTTGCCGTTGATGGCGGAACAGGGGTCCGAATCCATGTGGAACAGCCGCGCCGGCCGCTGGTGGCAACGCCGGTCCTGTTTGATCCATTTGTGCCCGGAAAAATTTGCGGCGGGCGAGTATGTGCCCGGGCTGGCCTCCTTCAGCGTGCAATTTCGCGCGCCACAGCCGCTTGCGGAGCTATCCGTGCGGCGGCGGCCGGATGTATTCTGGTTCATTGTGGAGACATTGCGCGGCGATGGAGTGACTGCGGAAGTCATGCCCTTTGTCAGCCATTGGCGCGACAGCGAGTGCCAGCCGGTGGGTGCAAGCCTGGCGGCATCCAATGCGACCCATTTGTCTTGGTATGCCATGTTGAGTGGCCGGCCGCCGGTGTTTTGGGAACAGGATCGCCAAAAACAAAAACCCGCCCCGCTGCTGCAATTGTTAAAGGGCGCGGGCTATCGCAATGAAGTCCGCTCGGCCGCCATCTTCAACTACGCGGAAATGGATACCACCAATTTCGGTCACGGCGAAGCCACCGATGTCCTGCTCAGCTTCAGCCCCGATAACCCCGAGTGGCCGCCCGGCATCGGCGAGCGCGACCTGCGTGTGATGGACCTGTGGCGCAAGTCAGTCCTGGCTAATCCCGCGGGTAGCGGCTTCCGTCTGGTGGCCATTGAGTCACCCCACTATCCCTACAACTGGGGCAGCTCCTTCACCCCGCCCTTTGCCGATTATGCCCAAACCTCCTGGTTTCCCCTGCACCCAAACCCACAAGACATCCAACGCGTCAAAAACCGCTATTGGAATTCGCTGGCCTGGGTGGACACGCTGGTGCGCGATTATGTCGGATTTTTGAAGGAACACGGCCGCTATGATGACGCCATGATCATTCTAACAGGTGATCACGGCGAGGAGTTCCAGGAACACGGCACTTGGTTTCACGCTTCCGGCCTCACCCCCGAGCAAACCGCAGTGCCGGTGATTATCAAATGGCCCAAAGCGCTCGGCCGGGGCGAGCCAGTGGCACAGGCCAGCCATCTGGACATCATGCCCTCCATTCTCGATGCGCTCGGATGCCCGGAAACGCAATGGCGCGGCGCGGCCGGCCATTCGCTGCGCCAAGGCGGAGAGCTCACCAGCCTGGTCATGACCCACCTCGCGTCTCAAAATGGCGAGGGCATGCTCTGGCGCCGCAATGGCTACGAGGCGGCATTCGCCTGGCATAAAATCTGGGTGCCGGGACTGCCGACCCGGCTGTGGTTGGAGCGGATTTCGGGCCCGCAAGGGCCGCTGGATTTCGATTCCGCGGCGGCGGCGGAAGCCGCCTTGCGCGGCTACTTCCCGGATGCGGTGCGGCGCTGGTTCAGCACCTTCGAGCGGGATAAATCGGTGGATTGAACGGATTTTGCATCCTGCCGCTTGCCCTCGTTGCGGACTCCGCTACGATGCGGCCGTCCGATGTCAGATTCCTTCGTCCACCTTCACCTTCACACTGAGTTTTCGCTGCTTGATGGCATGATCCGCACCAAGGATCTGGCCAAACGCGCGGCGGAACTGGGCATGCCGGCCGTGGCCATGACCGATCACGGCAACCTCTACGGGGCCATCCAATTTTTCAAAGCCTGCAACGACAAGAAGATCAAACCCATCCTCGGCTGCGAAATTTACCTCGCGCCCACCACCCTGGCGGACAAACGCGAGATCATCGGACGCAAGCGGGCCACTCACATGACGCTGCTCGCGGAGACCAACGAAGGTTGGGACAACCTCAGCAAGCTCATTACCAAAGGCCATCTCGAAGGACTCTATCACGGCAAGCCGCGGGTCGATCGCGAGGCCCTCAGGCAGCACGCCAAGGGCCTCATTTGTTTGAGCGGTTGCATTGCAGGTCCGGTCAATGAATGGCTGCTCGCCGGGGATGAAGATAAAGCCCGTGACACCCTCATCGAGTTATGTGATATCTTCGGCAAGGACAATACCTACGTCGAAATCCACAACCACGATTTGGAACCCGAACGCCGCGTCACCCCGGGCTTGCTCAAGCTCGCCACCGAACTCGGCCTCAAGCCGGTGGCTGCCAATGACGTGCATTTCCTCAAGCGCAGCGATCACGAGGCCCACGACGTCATGATCTGCATCGGCACCGGCCACCAGGTCATCGACGAAAACCGCATGCGTTATTCGCCCGAGCTTTATTTCAAAACGGCGGCGGAAATGCGCGCCTTGTTCGCCGATGTCCCGGGTGCCTGTGATGCCACCTTGGAAATCGCCGAGCGCTGCAATGTCACTCTCAAGCTCGATTCCACCTCGTCGGATAAATACCCGCAATTCGGCACCCCCGACGGCAGTCCACGCGAAGAGTATTTCATGAGGGTCTGCCGCGAAGGACTGATCAAACGCTACGGCGAATCTCGCGCCAATGACCCCGAATTGTCCGAGCGCCTCAAGTACGAGGTCGACACCATCAACCAACTCGGCTTCGCCTCCTACTTCCTCATCACTGCGGATTTCATTCAATGGGCGCGCGACCAGGACATCCCGGTGGGCCCCGGCCGCGGCTCCGCCGCCGGATCGCTCGTCTCTTATGCCATGGGCATCACTAACATTTGTCCCATCCG
>JBILFE010000039.1:0-11492 GCA_044351705.1 Luteolibacter sp.
TCGAACTGGCAGCCCTGCTCGGCCGCATGCGCGACCACGGCTGCCGCGGCGTGGCAATGGAAGTTTCCTCCCACGGCATCCATCAACAGCGCATCGCGGGCATCGGCTTCGATGCCTGCGTGTTCACCAATCTAACACAAGACCACCTCGATTACCACGGCACCCTCGACGCCTATTTCCAAGCCAAGGCGGAGTGGTTCCACGCGCTGGCCGCCGACCCCTGCGGGAAAAAGCCGCAGGCAGTGATCAACGTCGATGACAGCTACGGCGCGATGTTGGCCCACGCCTTGCACAACAAGCTGCCGCTGCTGCGTTATGGCTTCGGAGTGCATTGTGATTTCCGCGCCAACAATTTCCGCCAAAGCGCGCGCGGCATGGAGTTTGAGCTGGCCGCCAAAGGCAAAACCTATCTGGTACGGGCGCCCCTGATCGGACGCTTCAACGTTTACAACCTGCTCGCCGCTCTGGCCGCCGCCCATGCCTGTGGCATCCGGCCACGCGATGCGGTGGCGGCACTTGCCAGCGCGCCGCAGGTTCCCGGCCGCATGGAAAACGTGGGCAACGCCGGCGGCACGACCGTGTTTGTGGACTACGCGCATACCCCGGATGCGTTAGAGAATGCCTGCCGCACCCTGCGTGAGCTCAGCCCGCGGCGGCTCATCACGGTTTTTGGTTGTGGCGGCGACCGTGACCGTGGCAAGCGCCCGCTGATGGCGGCGGCCGCCGCGCGCCACAGCGATGCCTGCATCATCACCTCGGACAACCCCCGTTCCGAAGATCCGCTCGCCATCATCCGTGACATCCAGGCCGGCTTCGGCGCCACCCATGCCGTGAGCATCCCGGATCGGGCCCAGGCCATCGCCTCCGCCGTGCAGGCATCCCTCTCCGGGGACATCATCCTCATCGCCGGCAAGGGCCATGAGGCCACCCAACAATTCGCCGATCACAGTATTGACTTCGATGACCGCAAGCACGCCAGCAAAGCCCTGCGCGCCAGAGCCCAGGCTATTTCCGACCAGCGATGCAACCCCTAACCGCCCAACAACTCGCGACTCTTGTCGGTGGCGCCATCGCCGCAGGCAGCCCCGCCGCGCTGATTAGCGGTGGGGTTGCCACGGATACGCGAAAGCTGCCGGCGGGCGCGGTGTTTTTCGCCTTGCGCGGCGCCACCTTTGATGGCGATAACTTCGCAGCCATGGCCCTTGCCAACGGCGCCAGCGTGGCGGTCGTCCACACTTGGAGCGGGCCGGTGGCGGACCAAGCCGCAGTCATCGTGGTGCCAGACACCCTGCTGGCGTTGCAGCGGCTCGCAGCCTGGTGGCGCCAGCAACTCGACATTCCCGTGGTGGCCATCACCGGCTCGAATGGCAAGACCAGCACCAAAGACTTCACCGCAGCCGTGTTGTCACAGCAATTCCAAGTTTCCGCCACCCGCGGCAACCTCAACAACCACATCGGTGTGCCGCTCTCCATCTTGTCCACCACGCTGGCCGACACCGCCGCCGTTTGGGAAATGGGCATGAACCACTGCGGCGAGATCGCGCCCTTGTGTGAAATGGCCAGACCGCAATACGGCATCATCACCAATATCGGCAGTGCCCACATCGAGTTCATGGGCACGCGGGAAGCCATCGCCGAGGAAAAAGGCATGCTCGCCCGCGCTCTGCCCACCACAGGCGTGCTGATCCTGCCGGCCACTTGCGATTTCCACGACTCCCTGCGCCAGCTCACCGAGGCCACCCTCATCACGGTCGATAGCCCTCACAGCCCGGTGCGCGCGGACCATCTCCAGGCCGCCGCCGACGGCACCCGTTTCTCACTCATCATCGATGGCCAGGCACCTGCCGATGTCTTTCTAACAACACCCGGCCGCCACATGGTGACCAACGCCCTGCTCGCCGCCGCCACCGGCTGGAAACTCGGCCTCAACAGTGCGACAATCGCCGCCGGCCTCAACGCCGCCACCCTCACCAGCGGCCGGTTGCGCACCTTCAATCATCATGGCGTCACCATCTTCGATGACACCTACAACGCCAACCCCGAATCGATGGCCGCCGCCATCGAGACACTGGCAGCGACCCCGCTTGCCAACGGTGCCCGGCGCATCATTGTGCTCGGACGCATGGGCGAGCTCGGCGTTCACGCCACCGCCGCCCACCTGCGCATCGGCCAACTCGCCGCTGCCCATGACCTCACTCTCATCGCCGTGGGCGTAGGCGCGGAAGGCCTCGCGGCGGGCGCGGGCATGGCCCCCCATTTTACCGACTTGCCACAAGCCGCTGCGTGGCTGGTCCGCGAAGTCAAAGCTGGTGATGCCGTGCTCTTCAAAGGCAGCCGCACCGCCACCATTGAACGCGTCATGCACGCCGCATTCCCTCAAACCTGATGTTCCCCTTAATCTACGATCTCTGGCTGCATGCCTTCGAAGTGGAAAAATCCGCCGGCACCACCGACGGCTGGGCCTACACCTATTCGTTTCTCAACCTGTTCCAGTATCCCACCTTCCGCGCCGCGAGTGCCGGCCTCACCGCATTCATCCTCACCCTGCTGGTCGGACCCGGCGTCATCCGCAAACTCATCTCACTCAAAGTCGGCCAGCCCATCCGCACCGCCGCGGAAGTCCACAAACTGGCCGAACTCCACGGCGGAAAAATCGGCACCCCCACCATGGGCGGCGTCCTCATTGTCGGCGCGGTGCTGGTGTCCACCCTGCTCTGGGCCCGCCCGCTCAACCCCTTCGTCTCACTCTGTGCCTGCACCATGGCCGCCTGCGGGTTGTTAGGCCTGTGTGACGATTATAAAAAAGTGACGGAAAAAAAATCCGACGGCATCAGCAGCCGCAAGAAGCTGCTGTGGCAAATTGTCATCGCCCTTATCGCCTCGTGTTTTATTTACTTCAAGCCGGAGGTGTCCGGCATTGGGGCCACCCCGCAACAAGTGGCCGATGGCGCCGGCTATTGCCTCGGGGTCAATTCCCTGGACATCAGTGCCATCTGTTTCCCGCTGTGGAAGTTCCCACTCGTGGACCTGCACTGGCTCATCATCCCGTTCTTCGCCCTCATCATCGTCGGCTGTTCCAACGCGGTGAATCTAACCGACGGTCTCGACGGGCTGGCCACCGGCTGCACCATCAGCACGGCGCTGTCGTATGCGGTGTTGGCCTATCTGGCGCATCGCTTTTACATCGCCACCGAGTATCTGGTCATTCCGCACAACCCGTATCTTGGCGAGCTGTCGGTGTTTCTGTTTGCTCTGGCAGGGGCATGTTTTGGATTTCTGTGGTTCAACTGCCATCCGGCCAAGGTGTTCATGGGCGACACCGGCTCGCTCGCCATCGGCGGCGCCCTGGGCACTGCCGCCATCTGTACCAAACAGGAACTCATGCTCATCATCATCGGCGGCGTCTTTGTCATGGAAGCCATGTCCGTCATCCTTCAAGTCGGCAGCTTCAAGCTGCGCAAAAAACGCATCTTCAGGATGTCGCCGATCCATCACCACTTCGAGTTGCTAGGCTGGCATGAAAACCAGGTCATCACCCGGTTCTGGATTCTCTCGATGATGCTCGCCCTGTTCGGCCTCGCGCTATTGAAAATTCGTTGACCACCCAACCATGAGTCTTTCCGGAAAACACATCGTCATCCTGGGCGCCGGGCGCAGCGGCCGCGCCGCCGCCGCCCTTGCCTTGCGCGAACGGGCACTCGTGTCCGCCTGGGATGCTGCCGGCCCCGAGGCGCTTGTCGGGATGCCACCGCAAGTGACCTTGCACCCCAATGCCAGCGCCGGGCAAGGCCGCGAGGTCCACTCTGATTTGCTGGTGGTGAGCCCTGGCATCGACACTTATGGCCCGTATGTCGCGGCGTTTGCCACGCATGCGGCGGAAGTCATCGGCGAGGTGGAATTTGCCGCCCGCTACTATAAGGGTAGTATCATCGGCATCACCGGCACCAACGGCAAAACCACCACCACCGAACTGATCTCGCGGATCCTCTGCCGCGCCGGCCTGGGCGGCACGGCCTGCGGCAACTACGGCATTCCCTTCGCCGAGATCGTGCTGCTGGACCCTCCACCCGCCGCTGTCGCCCTCGAACTCAGCTCCTTCCAACTCGAAACCATCCGCACGCTCCATCCGCAGGTTGCCATCTGGCTCAACTTCGCCCCCGACCATATGGACCGCTACCCGTCGGTAGAGTCCTACTTTGCCGCCAAGTTGCGCATTTTTGAAAACCAGGTGGCAGCCGACACCGCGGTCATCCGCAGCGGCGAATGCCTGCCGCCACTGGCCGCGCGCACGGTCAACTTCTCCACTGTGGATGATGCCGCCGCCTGGTTTTCCGATGGCCGCTGCGTCCGCCACGCTGGAGCAACCGTGCTGGATCTGGAGCATGACACCTGCTTGCGCGGCCTCCACAATGCGGAAAACGTCATGGCCGCAATGGCGGCTTGTCAGGCATTCAACATCGATTTTGCGCTCATGCGCGAGGCGCTCCACGGCTATGCGCCCCCACCCCACCGCTGTGAATTGATCCGCACCCTGGATGGTGTGGAATACCTCAACGATTCCAAAGCCACCAATCTGCATGCTCTGGAAAGCGCCTTGCGCTCGCAAACCCGTCCGGTCGTGTTATTGGCGGGGGGCAAGGACAAGGGACTGGATTACTCACCCGTGCTGCCTTTGTTGCGCGAAAAAGCCCTCGCCTGCATCACCTTCGGCCAAATCGCCGACCCGTTGGTGCAACTGTTTTCCAGTGCCGTCCCCAGCCACGCGGTCGCCTCTCTCACCGATGCGCTCCCCCTGGCACGCAGCCTCGCCCCGCGCGGCTCCACCATTTTGCTCTCGCCCGGAACGTCCTCCTTCGACCAGTTCTCCGGCTACGATCAACGCGGCAACTGCTTTCGCGACCTTGTCAACCAACTCCACTAAAACACCATGAACCCTCCCACCCTCCCTATCAAACGCAGACCGGTATCCAAGGGGTTTTTCAAACGCCTTAACGCCGTGACGCGCCACCGCAACCAGCGTGTGGCTACCACCGCCACCGCCGAGGATGTCGAAGAACGCGATCACTCCCGCGGCTTTGTCATCATTGTTCTGATCCATATCCTCGCCATCATCCTCTACTTCGTTCACCTCAATTTCCTCAACGACCACTCCCCGGAGCAAAGCGCCAAACCCGCAACCAAGGCACCGGCTCTCGCCCCCAAACCCCGAGTCGAAAGCCCACCCATCATTTCACCCGGCGACGCCGCATGCATGGTCGCGGCCGGCGACAATTACACCCGCATCGCCGCCAGGGAAGGCGTTGACGAAAGCGCGCTGCGCGCTGCCAATAATAATGCAACCATTCGTGCCGGCATGACCTTGATCCGCCCACCCAAGCGCATCGTCGCCACGGATCCACCGGAAGTCGTGACCATCCGCAGCCAGAAGCCCTCACTCGCCGACCGCGGCCTGGTCGAATCGACCGAGTTGGAAACCAGCCCCACGCCACCCCGGGCGGTGCTGGTGCGCCCTAACATCGTCCGCGACACCAAGCCCGCCAAGGCCACTGCCGTGACCAAAGGGCGCAGCTATGTGGTACAACCCGGTGACAACGTGTTGCGCATCGCCAAGCGCTTTAAAATTGATTCCTCCGCACTGATGCGTGCTAACAGCATCAGCGATCCCCGCAAACTCAAAACCGGCATGACCCTCGCCATTCCCACCCCCCACTAAGTCCCCCGCATGCTCCGCTTTTCCTCCATCATGCTCTGCCTGGCTGTCGCGGCACTCGTCGCACTCGGCCTAACGATGCTGGCTAGCACCAGCGCGTGGGTGACTGAAGTGAAGGAACCCTATGTCTTTTTCCTCCGCAAACAGGCGATCATGGCGGCATTCGGGCTGTTAGCCGCAATTGTGGCTACCCGTGTTTCTCCCGAGTACCTGCGCAAGCATGCCCCCTTGATGCTGCTCGGCAGTTGCGTGCTGCTGGGCCTGTGCCTCATCCCTGGCGTCGGAATCGAGCACTACGGCTCCAAGCGCTGGCTGATGATTCCCTTTATCGGCCAATTCCAACCTTCCGAGCTTGCCAAGCTAACCGCAGTCATCGCCCTCTCGGCATGGTTTGCCCGGTGGCAATCCGAGGTGCGGTGTTTTTGGCGCGGCTTTGTCATTCCGGGCACCATCGTCGCCTTGCCAATCTTGCTCATCGCCGCGGAAACCGATGTCGGCACGGCACTGACCCTTTCCATGACGGCAGGCGCCGTGTTGTTCTGCGTCGGCAGCCGCTTGATCTATCTGATCCCTACCGCCCTCACCGTCATCACATGCGCCTCCTACTATATCTGTCATAACGAAAACCGCTGGTCTCGCATCGTCGCCTGGTTGGACTTGGAAAATCCAATCCATCAGGCGGACAAGGGCATGCAGCAGTGGCGCTCGCTGCTGGCCCTGGGCAATGGCGGCCCGTGGGGCGTGGGCCTCGGCAATGGCGTGGAAAAATTCGGCACGCTGACCTTTGCCCATATTGATTTTATTTTTCCGGTGGTGGGCGAAGAACTCGGCCTGCCCTTCACCCTGGGAGTTGTCCTCTGCTTTGTCCTCATCGCGGTGGCTGGCATTGGCATCGCCGTGCAGGCCAACAACGTCTTCAACCGCTGCCTCGCCCTCGGCCTCACCTGCCTCATCGTCATCCCCGCCATCCAAAACATCGCCGTCACCACCGCCATGCTCCCCAATGACGGCCTGCCCCTGCCATTTGTTAGCTTCGGCGGCTCCAGCCTCCTCTTCAGCCTCGCCGCCGTCGGCCTCCTCATCGGCATCCACCGCCACTCGCAATCCGTCCCCCACGAAGAATTTCCCCTCCACCGCAAAGCCCGCATCACCGTCAGGCTCTGACCCTGGCGCCCCGGCTCCACGCCGCCATTTTCCGTCCGCTTTGCTCCCCTCGAATCAAATTCGTCGATTTCTTATCGTCTACCCTGCTTGACAAGGAGGGGGGGGGCCGTTCACATTGCCACGCGCGACGCACGACGAGGATATCTCGCGTTGCCTTAAAGTCCCAATCCCGATTCCAAACGCTGTGTTTTCCAACGAAGATTATCTCGCAGATTTGCTCGCCGAGGCCGGCTTGGTCACCACCGATCAAATCACCCACGCCCGCAACGCTCTATCCGGCAGACAAACCCTCATCGAGTATCTGCTCTCCACCACCACCCTGTCTCAGGACGACGTCGCTCGCACGCTGGCCAACAATGCCGGCATCCCGTTCATCAGACTCGCCGATTTCACCTTCGATCTGACCATTACCGAAACCATCACCGACGACATCGCCAAACGCTACAAGGTCATTCCCGTCCATGACGACGGACTTTATCTAACTGTAGCCGTGGCCGACTTGCTGGATTTCGAATTGCTCGACAGCCTGCCGCATGTGATCGGGCGCCAAATCAATCTCAATTGCGCCACACCCAAGGATATCGACGAGCACCTCCGCCAGATTTATGGCGTCGCGGTGGGCAATTCCGACGACCCGATGCGCGGCCTCACCATCACCACCGGCGATGTGGAAGGTGCCGCCGCGGGTGACGACGCTCCCATCATCAAACTGGTTTTCCAAACCCTCACCGAAGCCTTTCGCGTCAACGCCTCCGACATCCACATCGAACCTCTGGAAACCTCCGTCCGCATCCGCTACCGCCTCGACGGCAAACTCGTCGAAGTCGACAACCATCCCAAAAAACTCCTGCCGGCCATCATCGCCCGCTTGAAAGTCATGAGCGGCACCATGTCGATCGCCGAAAAACGCCTGCCTCAGGATGGCCGCATTCAGTTGAAAATGGGCGAAAAAGAAGTCGACCTGCGGGTGTCCTCCGTCCCCTCCAATCATGGCGAATCCATCGTCATGCGCATCCTCGACAAAACCGCGCTCCTGCTCGGTTTGCCCGAGTTGGGGTTCTTCTCGGACGATCAGACCGTCTTCGAACAACTCCTCGGCCTGCCCGATGGCATCCTCCTGGTCACCGGCCCCACCGGCTCCGGCAAAACCACCACCCTCTACGCCTGCCTCAACGTCATTAACCGCCCCGATAAAAAAATCATCACCGTGGAAGACCCGGTCGAATATGAACTGCCCGGCATCAATCAGGTCATGGTCAAAACCGAGATCGGCATGACCTTCGCCGCGGCCCTGCGCGCCATGCTCCGCCAAGCCCCCAACATCATCATGATCGGGGAAATTCGCGACGCGGAAACCGCCAACATCGCCATCAACGCCTCCCTCACTGGACACTTGGTCTTCTCCACCCTCCACACCAATGACGCCCCCTCCGCCGTCGCCCGCCTCGCCGATATCGGAGTCAAACCCTTCCTCATCGCCTCCGCCGTGCGCGCCGTCCTGGCCCAACGCCTCGTCCGCAAACTCTGCCCGATTTGCAAAGGCCCGGCCGAACTCACCGAAAAGGAAATGCGCGCCCTCTCACTCGATGCCGCCCGCGTCGCCGATGCCACCATCTTCAGCCCCGTGGGCTGCGACAAATGCCGCGCCAACGGCTACCGCGGCCGCATGGGCATCTTCGAATTATTCCTCATCGACGACGAAGTGCGCCAAATGATCAACACCGGCCTCACCACCACCCAACTCCGCCGCCGCGCCCGCGAACTCGGCATGCGCACCCTCCGCGAAGACGGCATCCGCAAGGTGCTCGCCGGCCTCACCTCCGGCAGCGAAGTCGTCCACGCCACCATGTCGGATATGGACTGAAATCCTAAATTCTAAATCCTAAATTCTAAACCAATCAAAGACTTGCACCCGCCATGCGCACCTCTTCCTCTTCCTCTTCTCTTCGTTTCGAATTTCATGCTTAGGATTTAATTCCTTTCTTCCCTCATGGACCACTCCCAGCTCATCGACCTTTTCCAATCGCGCGGCCTCATCGATCGCTCGCTGGCCCAGGACATCCTCTCCGAAATCGAACACAGCGGCAAGGAAGTCGCGGAAATCCTCGCCAACTTCCAAGTCATCCAATCCCGCGATGACGTGTGGCCCATCGTCGCCTCCGAACTCGGCACCGAAGTCGTCAATATCCGCAACTGGATGCCTCCCGAAGCCCTCCTCGCGCTGGTCCCCGCCGGCACCGCACGCCTCCACGGCGCCCTGCCTATCAAATTCGACGAAACCGGCCTCTACGTCGCCCTCGTCGACCCTCTCAACCCCCAAACCGTCGAAGATCTCCGCTTCGCCCTCGGCCGCGAAATCCATGTCCTCGTCGCCCCCGACTACCTCGTTGAACAAAAAATCAATGACTGCTATGGCGGCGAAGGCAAAGCCATGGAGGACATCCTCAGCCAACTCGAACTCGGCGGCGATACCTCCAACGCCGCCAACCTCGAAGCTGAAGCCAACTCCGCTCCCATCATCCGCTACGTCGATCTCGTCCTCTATCAGGCCATCAAGGAAAAAGCCTCGGACATCCACTTCGAGCCCTTTGAAAAGGATTTCAAAATCCGTTACCGCGTCGATGGCGCGCTCTACGAAATGGCCCCGCCACCGGTCCACCTCGCATTGCCGATCATTTCCCGCGTCAAGGTCATGTCTAACATGAACATCGCCGAGCGCCGCCTCCCGCAGGACGGCCGCATCGTCAAACAAGTCGGCGAAAAAATGGTCGACATGCGCGTCTCCACCCTGCCCACCCACCATGGCGAATCCGTCGTGCTGCGGGTTCTGGACCGCTCGTCGGTCAACCTCTCACTGGAAAACCTCGGCCTGCCCGATAACATCTACCATTATATCACCGAGACGATCGAGAAACCCAACGGCATCTTCATCGTCACCGGCCCCACCGGCGCCGGCAAAACCACCACCCTCTATGCGGCTATCCGCCGCATCAATACCATCGATTCCAAGCTCCTCACCGCCGAGGATCCCGTCGAATATGACATCGATGGCGTCATCCAAATCCCCATCAACGAAGGCATCGGCCTGGATTTCCCCCGCATCCTGCGCGCCTTCCTCCGCCAAGACCCCGACCGCATCATGATCGGGGAAATGCGTGACAAGGAAACTGCCACCATCGCCATCCAAGCCGCACTCACCGGCCACTTGGTCCTCTCCACCCTCCATACCAACGATGCCGCAGGGGCCATCACCCGCCTCATCGACATGGGCTGCGAACCATTCCTCGTCTCCGCCTCACTCGAAGGCGTCCTCGCCCAGCGCCTGGTGCGCACCATCTGCAACGACTGCCGGACCTCCTACGAACCTAACGAGGCCATCCTCAACCAACTCGGCATCTCCCCCCACGAACTCGGCGACAAACAATTTTTCACCGGGGCGGGCTGTGACATCTGCGGCCAATCCGGCTACCGCGGCCGCCGCGGTCTCTACGAACTGCTCAACGTCACCGACCCCATCCGCGACCTCATCACCGGCCGCGCCCCCACCGTCGTCATCAAGCAAAAAGCCATGGAACTGGGCATGAACACCCTGCGCGAAGACGGCCTGCGCAACATCTACATGGGCACCACCACCATTGAGGAAGTGCTTAAATACACCTGATTTATCCCCCGGCGCCGAATTTTCCGTTCGCTTTCTCCAACAACAACCGCTTTACTCCACGTCAAGAGCTACTCGAACCCACCGCAACCATCCCATCAGCCATGGCCAACTTCCAATACTCCGCGCTTGACTCCAAAGGCGAGCAAACCATCGGTATCATCGCCGCCGCTAACGAATCGGAAGCCATTCAAAAACTCCGTGTCCAAGGGCTCTACCCAACTCAAATCGACGAAGAGGGCAAAGGCAAAAGCGCCGCCAAGTTCAAAAAACAAGCCAAAGCCGTGAGCAAAGCGGCGAGTGCCGCCACGGGCAAAACCGGCGGTCGCATCAAGCCGAAAAACCTGATGATTTTCACCCGCCAATTGGCCACTCTGATTGATTCAGGGCTGCCCTTGCTGCGCAGCCTCACTGTGCTCGGCAAACAGGAACCCAACCCGGTGCTGCGCTCCACCATCAGCGCCCTTGCCGATTCAGTCCAGTCCGGCGCCACCTTCTCCGAGTCACTCGCCCAACACCCGAAAATTTACAACAAGCTCTACGTCAACATGGTCAAAGCCGGTGAACTCGGCGGGGTGCTCGAAGTCGTCCTCAACCGCCTAGCCGAATATCAGGAAAAGGCCCAAAAACTTAAAAACAAGATCGTTTCAGCCATGGTCTACCCGGTGATCGTCATGTTCATCGCCATCGCCATTCTCACTTTCCTCATGATCTTCATCGTGCCCAAATTCGAAACCATGTTCGCGGAAATGGGCAATGCGGAACTCCCTACCATCTCCAAAGTCGTCTTCGGAATCTCGGGATTCTTCATCGCTTCCCCCTTTGGAGTCCCCAACGCCGTCTTCGCATTCATCCTCGTCGGCATCTTCGCCGCCCTCTTCAATGCCTGGGGACGCAACAAAACCGGACGCATTGCCATCGACACCATCAAACTCAAATTGCCGGTGTTCGGCGATATCC
>JBILFE010000487.1:0-3681 GCA_044351705.1 Luteolibacter sp.
CCTGCAGACTCAACGCACTCCCATAATATGAGCGAAAAAAAACCAGCCGCACTCAACCCGGCAGATAAACCAGCCCCCCCCGTCGCACGCCGCATCTCCAACCCGCGAGCTAAAAAAATCCCCGGCAATCCCGCCCCTACCCCCACCGCCGATGACATCCCTGCGACCAACGATCCGGTTGCAGCCACCGCAGTGCCAAGCCCTGACAGCTTGCCCGCCGCCGCCAGCGCCCAGACCCATCCCGGCGTTCCCCAACCCGCGCCTGCCGCCACCGGCGAGTGGCCGGAACCCGATGCCGCCACCGCCGGCGGCCCCCCCCCTCATGACGGCAAACGCAAACGCCGGCGGCGCAAAGGCAAAGGCCAGACAGCCAACGCCACCGAAGACTCCCAACCCTCTAACGAAACCGCCGAGACCACCATCGCCGATGCGCCCAAACCGCCGCGCTCACCTCAGCAGGCCCCGCGCCAACCGGCGGCGCGCGTTAAAATCGATCCGGCAATCCTCGCTCGCAAAGCCTGGAAAATCTTCCTCGCTGAAGTCAGCGAAGAAGGCGTCGCCCTCATCGGCGATCAGGACGCCCGCGAACTCGCCCACCGCTGCTTCCGCCTCACCGAAATCTTCACCGAAGAACAGGCCCGCCGCCTGCCCGGCACTTGAGCCGCCTCAGGCTTTCCAGCTCAACGCTCCCTTCTTCAGCGCATACACGTAGGCAAATGCCAGCGTGCCTGCAAACCCCGCCATGCTCACCAGCGCCACCGGACTCTCCCGCACCAAATCCCGGAACTGCACCGCCCACGGGTACATGAAGACCACCTCAATGTCGAAAATCACAAACAACATCGCCACCAAATAAAATTTCACCGCAAACCGCGGTGCCCCCTCACCCACTGGCAACATCCCGCATTCATACGCAGTATCCTTCGTCACATTGCGCTTGGCAGATCGTCCGAAAACCACGCTCAATACCAGCACCATCGCGGCAAAGCCGATGACAATCAGAACCTGGAACAAGACGGGAAGATAATCGTTAAGCATGGCGTGTGCGGCGGGGCTGCCGCTACCTTAGCTCACCCGGCACCGCCTGAGCAATAAAAAACCCGCAGCCGTCACCAGCGCGGGTTTCTCACATTCGCCAGACAATCCTCAGTCCACCTCCGCTTGCGCCGCCATATACGTGCTCGACGCTTCGTGCACCCTCGTCGTGCCCTTGTATTCCTTGCCGATCTTCTCAACCAGCCCGCGAGTCACCAAATTCTGCAGCTTTTCGTAGGCCCTCAGCCGTAACATCTCCTCGCCGCCACTCACCGCATTGCGGATTTTTAAGTTGGCAAACACCCGCTCAAACAAATCGTTAAAACCAAAAATCCGCTTCTCCGACAAAATGTTCACCAGCTCATCGGTGACATGATCCGGAAGACGGCGGGAAAATCGGGTGCGTTTCGTTGAGGTTGCCATAACGACCCTAGTTTACCACCCCTGCGCGGAAAAGCGACTCAAATAATCTAATTCCTGGCGAATCGTCCTCAAACCCCTATTTTAAACTTTTTCAGTTGCTGACTTGACAGCCCTGGTTTCTTGCCCAAGCCTGCCTGCCCGCCGCGTCGGAAACGTGGCGACCGACTCCAACCCCCCTATGAAAAAGGACATCCATCCCAAATACAATCCGGTCGTGTTCGTGGACATGAGCACCGGCACCCGCTTCATCTCCCGTTCCACCAAAACCTCCGAGCGCAAGGAAGTCATTGACGGCGTCGAGCACAGCCTCATCTCCATCGGTGTCACTTCCGCCTCCCATCCATTCTACACCGGCCAAAACCAGTTCGTGGACACCGAAGGCCGCATCGACAAGTTCCAAAAACGCTTCGGCGTCGTCCGCCGCGTCGGCAAGCCAAAGCTCGACTAAGCCCCGAGCGTGCTCGCCAAACGCATCATCCCCTGCCTCGACGTCACCGCCGGCCGCGTCGTCAAGGGTGTCAATTTTGTCGATCTCATCGATGCCGGCGACCCTGTGGAGTGCGCCCTGGCCTATAATGCGCAGCAAGCCGACGAATTGGTGTTTCTCGACATCACGGCCTCGTCCGACCACCGCCGCACCATGATTGATGTCGTGCGCCGCACCGCCGAGCATTGCTTCATCCCCCTCACCGTCGGCGGCGGCATCCGCAGCGTCGACAACATGCGCGACCTGCTCCACGCCGGCGCCGATAAAGTCGGTATCAACACCGCCGCCGTCCTCAACCCCGATCTCGTCGATGCCGGCGCCAAGGCTTTCGGCAGCCAGTGCATCGTCGTCGCCATCGACGCCAAACGCGAAGCCCACGGCAAATGGGGTGTCTACACCCATGGCGGACGCACCCCAGTCGGCCTCGATGCCGTCGAGTGGGCTATCCAAGTCTGGCGCCGCGGCGCCGGCGAAATCCTCCTCACCAGCATGGACGCCGACGGCACCCAAGCCGGCTACGATATCGGGCTGACCGCCGCTATTTCCTCGGCCATCGGCATCCCCGTCATTGCCAGTGGCGGGGCTGGCACCCTCGACCACATGGTCGACGTCCTGCAAGCCGGCAAAGCCGACGCCGTGCTCGCCGCTAGTATTTTCCACTTCGGCATCTTCACCGTCGCCGATGCCAAGCGCCACTTCGCCGCCCGCGGCATCCCGGTGAGACCCCCGGTCGCTTCCTAAACTTGCCCCCCGGCTCGGCTCAGGCTCGGCTCCCCGGCCGGCTCGGCTCCGGCCGGCTCGGCTCATTATAATGACTGACATTATCTTGTTGACAACCGCGAGATGATGGGTTTGTTTGCATTCATGAAAAAGCGACGTGGTGGAGGCGGTGGATTGGATGCTGTAACACCTAGCGAGGCTGGAGATGGATATGGAAGGGCAGAGCCGGGAGGCACAGCGGCGGTCGATCCAGCAGCGGAGGCGGAGGCGGATTCGGTGGCGCAACCAAAGCGGATCTCGCCGCTGGAACGGATCGAATTGCCGACGGGGGCGTGCCTCGGGCGGGTGTTCGCACGGGGCTGGAAAGGGACGCGCCAACGGATTGTGGTGGGCCCGGCGGAGGGGGCAAGCTACCATGTCATGAGCCGCACTGCGGGCGGCGAACGCTTGCTCGGGGACACGGAAAAAGAAGCGCTGCGCCGCCTGATGTGGCGCTTGGCCCGCTTCGCCGGGGTGGAAATCCACACCTATGCGGTGATGGACAACCATTTCCATATCCTCGCCCGAGTGCCGGCCCACGACCCGTTCGTGGCGCAATTCGTCGGCCCCGGCGGCGAGGCGCGCTTGCTGGAGCACCTGCGCTTGCTGTATTCGCGGGCATACATCGCGGCGCTGCGGGCGGAGTTGGCGGACTTGCGGCAGCGCGGGCTGCCGGAGGAGGCGGAGGCGCTCATCGCCGGTTATCTGCGGCGGATGTGCAATCTGCCGGTGTTTGTGAAGGAGTTGAAGGAGCGGTTTTCGCGCTGGTACAACAAGCACCGGGGCCGGCGCGGGACGCTGTGGATGGAACGCTTCAAAAGTGTGTTGGTGGAGGACGGCGAGGCGCTGCGGACGATGGCGGCCTACATCGACCTCAACCCGCTGCGTGCCGGCATGGTGAAAGACCCGAAGGATTACAGGTGGTGCGGCTACGGGGAAGCGATGGGCGGCGGCACGGCAGCACGTCTGGGGCTGTG
>JBILFE010000008.1:0-16229 GCA_044351705.1 Luteolibacter sp.
ACTCCCGGCGAATGGAATGAGCCCCACCCGATCCCCTTTAAGCCGCGCCACAAAATCCAGAATGCCAAGCCGCGCGCGCTCGAGCCGGTTGGGCGTCAGATCGTCCGCCAGCATGCTGCGCGAGGTATCCACGGCAAAAAGGATATCAATGCCCTTGCGTTTGACCTCATGCCACTCGTATCCCTTTTGCGGGCGGGCAATCGCCACAAATGCCAGCACCACGGCTAACACCCACATCCCGCGCTTGAAAGTCCGCAACCACCGCACCACCCCCTCGCTCAGCCGCTGCCGAAACCGCGGATGCACCAGCTTGGCTAGATCCACATCCCGCCGCCGGTCAAAGCGCCGGAACATCACAATAAGGCCCACACCTACCAGCAGCCCGACGCCAATCCAGACCGGCTGGGCGAAGTGCAGGGAAGTGTCATCCATAGCGTGTTGTGAAAATAGGGTTGATAGACCGGTCATGGCAAACACCGGAAGCGGGTTTGATTGAGAAAATGTTCTAGCAGCAGCAGGCACAGGCCGGGAACCAGGAAATACAGGTACAGCTCGTCATACTTCTGATATTGTTTGAGCTTGCGGGTGGTGGTTTCCAGCTTGTTGATCGAGTCGTAGATGTTTTTCAACGAGTCGGTGTCGGTGGCCCGGAACGCTTGCCCGCTGGTCGCATTGGCGACTTGGCGCAACATCTCCTCATCGATCTCCACCTTCATGGTTTGCAAGTGGATGCGGCCAAAGGCATCCCTAACCGGTACCGGCGCGTCGCCGCGGGTGCCGGCGCCAATGGTGTAAATCTTGATGCCCAGAGCCTTCGCCGCCTCCGCGGCAGTGAGCGGATTGACCGCCCCGGCATTGTTCACCCCGTCGGTGAGCAGGATGATGATGCGGGATTTCGCGGTCGACTCGCGCAGATGACTCACCGCCGAGGCAATCGCGGAACCAATCGCCGTGCCATCCTCGACTTGGCCGAGTTTCACTTCCGCCAACCGCTTGCCCAGAAACGCCTGATCCATGGTCAACGGACTCACCAGATATGGCCGCCCGGCGAAGGCCACCATGCCGATCCGGTCATTGGGACGCTCACTAACAAATTTGCCAACGACATTCTTCACCACATCCAACCGGTTGACGGGTTTGCCTTCGAGCTTGAAGTCGAGTGCTTCCATCGAGCCGGAGACGTCGAGCGCGATGACGATGTCGATGCCGCTGGCTTCGATATCGCTGCTGCCCTTGCCATGGCGCGGGCGCGCCAATGCCACGATGAGCAGCGCAAAGGCCAACAGCCCCAGAGACGCGAGCAGCCGCCCGACCTTCGAGCGCGGCCGCGCACCCACTTGAATCGCATCCTCCGTGGATGGCATGCGGACCGCTGCGGGTCTGCCCCTGCGGCCTTTCCAAATTGCCATCAGCGGCAGCAATAACAGCAGCAACAACAACTGCGGATGCACAAACTGAAAACTCTCGGTCATGGAGTGACGGCTTTAATCTTGGAGTTGGATGATGGCGCGGCAGTGGCGGTGATGAATCCTCGCGCTGCCTGCAGCAGCTCACCGCGCTGCTTGCCATCCAGTGGCAAAGCGGCGAATTTCGCCAGATCGCAGGCTTTCAAAAAAACCCGCAAATGATCCCCTTCGCCGCTGAGCGGGGAGCCCTTCTCCTGCGCCAAATCGCGCAGAAATTCCTCGCTGGTGCGCCGCGGCGCAGCCAGCCCAAAGCGCTCGGCGATGTATTGCCGGATCGTCTGCGCCGCACGGTTGGCGAAGGCTTCCGCCGCCAAGGTTTCGCGCGACGCTTCCAAAATCGCCAATGCCACCAGCGCGATCTCCTGCGCGCTCTTGTGCCGCTTCTTGTTGGCTTGCTTGTACCACAGCACGGCGCCCGCGGCGAGCAGGGCGGCAACGCCGACGATGCCGAGCCACAGCGCGATGTTGGGTTTGTGCGGCTGGGGAATCTCCACCATCGGCTTGGGTCCGCGGATGTCCTCGGCGGCATCCTCCGCTTGCGCTGATAGATGGCCGCATAGTCCCATCACCACCGCCACCACCGCGGCCATGACGCTGCGGCTCAAAAGATATCTCAACTTGACGCCGACCCTGTCCATCAGCCTGAGCGTTGGCGGCGGTTTTGGAAAAATCCCATCAGCGTGGGCAGCCAGTTTTCCCCGTTGATGAATTCCAACATATCCACTCCGAGCGAACGAATGCGCGCGGCGGTGAGTTCGCGGCGGCGGCGGGATTGTTGGGCAAAAGCCTCGCGCACCTTGGCGCTGCCGGTATCGAGTTCAACCACCTCGCCGCTCTCCGCATCCTCAATGCGGATTCTGCCGACGTCCGGCAACGATTGCTCACGGGGATCGCTAACGGCCACGGCAATCACATCGTGACGCCGGTTGGTGATTTGCAACTTGCCCCGCAGATGGTTCAAGCGCTCTTCAAACGGTGCCCCAAGACAAAAATCGCTCACCAGAAATATAACCGATTTGCGGTGCACCACCTGGTTGGCGAAATCCAGGGCTTGGGCAATGTCCGTGCCGCCGCGCTTGGGCTGGAAAAACAAGGTCTCGCGGATCAGGCGCATGATATGCATCCGGCCTTTGCCAGGGGGTATATATAACTCCACCTCGTCGCTGAATAATATCAAACCCACCTTGTCGCGGTTGCGGATGGCCGAGGCCGCCAACACCCCGGCCGCTTCCGCCGCCAATTCACGCTTGGAGTCCGCCACTGATCCGAAATCCGACGACGCACTCACATCAATCAACAATAATATGGTGAGTTCGCGTTCCTCCGTGAAAAGTTTGACATGCGGCTCACCGGTGCGGGCCGTGACATTCCAATCGATGGTGCGCACGTCATCGCCCGGCACGTAATTGCGCACCCGGTCGAAGTCCATGCCGCGGCCTTTGAACACGCTGGCATATCGCCCCGCCAATGAGTCGTCGACGAGCCGGTTGGTGCGCACTTCCATGCGCCGCACCCGGCCGAGGATTTCCGCGGCGCGGGCCTGTTCTTCAACGCTGATGGGCGTGCTGACCGAATGTTGGATCATGGTACCGGCAACTCGTCGAGGATGCGCGTGACGATCTGCTCACTGCTGAGGCCTTCCGCCTCCGCTTCATAGGTGATGGTGATGCGGTGCCGCAGCACATCCATGGCCACGGTCTTCACATCATGTGGCGTGACATAGCCGCGCCCGCTGAGAAACGCGTTGGCGCGGCTGGCAAGCGCCAGATTGATGGTCGCGCGGGGCGATGCACCCACGCGGATCAACGGCGCTATGTGCACACCGTAATCATCCGGACGCCGCGTCGCATGCACCAGTCGCACAATGTAGCGTTTCACCTTGTCATCCAGATAGAGGCTGTTCACCACCGTCCGCGCCTGCTGGATCGACTCCAGACTCACAACCGGGGCCGGCACCGGCAGATCTTCCGTGGTGCCCGCCAGATCCAGCACCCGGAGTTCATCCTCCTCCGTCGGATAGTCCATGACCACCTTCATCATGAACCGGTCCAACTGCGCCTCGGGCAGTGGATAGGTCCCCTCCTGCTCCAGCGGGTTCTGCGTCGCCAGCACGAAAAACGGCGCCGGCAGCGCAAAGGATTGCTCGCCGATGGTGACTTGCTTTTCCTGCATCGCCTCTAACAACGCGCTCTGCACCTTGGCCGGGGCGCGGTTGATTTCATCGGCGAGGATGAAGTTGGCGAACACCGGGCCATGCTTCACCCGGAAGCGCGCCTCCCGCGGGTCGTAGATCTCGGTTCCCACGATGTCCGCCGGCAGCATGTCCGGCGTGAACTGGATGCGGTTGAACTTGGCGTTGACCAACTGCGCAAGCGTTTTGAGGGCTAGGGTTTTCGCCAACCCGGGAACCCCCTCCAACAAAATATGGCCTTTCACCATCAGCGAGATCAGCAACCGGTCCACCAGCTCGGTCTGACCAATAAGATAGCGTCCGATCTCACATCGCAGCGGGTGGATCCAGTGCGACGCCTCGCGCACCATGGCCTCAGAATCCGTCGGGTTGAGCAGTGATGGGGGGTGGTTTTCCATGTGAATTTGTTAGGAATGGGGGTTGTGAATCGGGCAGTGGCTTCGGCAATCGCGCATGCGTGGCTCGCCCCCGCAAGCAGGTGCCGGCACGCCACGCCTACCTAGCGCCATAATCCCCGCGGCTCGTCTAAAATCCGCGCGCCGGGCCAGCGCATTCTTTTCCGGCCACTTAAACGCCTGTCACTTCTTGGCAACCCGGGTGAAGCCGGGCGCGGCAAGCGCTTTTTGATCAAAGGTGTAGGTGGAACCGCATCCTGCGCGCTGGTTACGCACGCTGAGCAATGCGTCGGAAAAGTCCAGCGCGTGGTTGGCCCAGACACCAACAGCCGCGCGCACCGCGATTTCGTCTTCCAATTTCAAGAATGGTGCCCGCAACAGATGATCGATGACCTGAATCAATGGGTCCTTCCCATAGCGGTAGCCGCGGGACAGGACCCAGACCATTTCACACAGGACGATGACACTGATCCATCCGGGATTCGCCGGCGAACACTTCTTAGCCAGAAATGACTCCGCTTGCCGCGCTTGCTCCTTATCATCGCGCGCAAAAAAGCGAACCAGAATGTTGGTGTCAATCCCGTTCATGGAGGATGGCGGCGGCAATCACTTCATCCATCGCCTCAAGCGACAACCGGGTGGCGGCTTTGGGCAGCACCTTTTTCAAATCGCTGAGAGTCGCCAGACCAACGGGGCTGAGCTCGACCCGCCCGCCGGGCAGCAGCTTGAAATCAAGCTGGTGCCCCGGCTTGAGCCCGAGCTTCTCGCGCACGGGTAGCGGCACAGTAATCTGTCCTTTGCTGGTGATGGTGGCTATCATGTCTTGGCTTACACAACGGTAAGGAATCACGCCGCGCTGTCCTGGAAAGATCATCCAGAGTCACGCGCAGACACGCGTCGACTCCTCCATCCTGCCGCATGCCGGCTTTGCACTGGCCTAACCCGGTAACGGCCGACAATCCCGCGCTTTCAGCTTGGAATAATTTTTACCACGGATTAGAATCCGTTCATGCTTAGACATGTTAGACAAAATATCATGACGAGAGCGTTCACCTATCTGGCAACACTGGCGATCATCGGCATGGCGTCAGGTTGCGCCTCATTTTATGAACACATGGACAATATCGAGGGGCGGCCGAGCATCTACCCGGGGGTCAGGGCCTATGCAAAATCGGCTTTCGGACACGATGAGCACAAGATCAATGAGGGTGATCAGACATTGATTTATATCTTTCTTCCCTGGTTGCTTGTTGATGGCCTCATCCTGACCCCGGCCTTGGACACCATGCTGCTGCCTGTCGATGTCGTCTGGATCATGCTTCACCATGAGCCGCCGCAATCCGCAATAAAATCAGCGATCCCTCCTGATTTTGTCTGGCGACAAACGCCGACACGCAAAAACGACACCATCTTTCCGAAAATCCGACTCGGCATGACCCAACAACAGGTACGATCCCTGATTCCTAAGCTGTACCAAGTGGTGGATGATCAACAAATCATACTCCGGCAAACACCGCCATTGTCGCAGTTCGCAACTAACAAATCTGACACCATCAAATTCATCAGGATTAGCCGCCTCCTCAAGCAAAGGAGGGTGATTGAAACCGATCACTTTGTGTTCAAGAATGGCAAGCTAATCGATGCATTCGGTGGCTATAGCGGGCGCTTGCATTGATTTCCTCCTGCGCAATCGTCCATGTCTTGCCCAGATGCGCATTAGCCGGGTGCTGAGGGTCTTCGTTAAGGCACTCCACGCCAACCTGCGCGCCGTGCCCCTTGAACTCGCCGCCAAGCATCTCGGCGTATTCCGGCCACTTGTGGAAGGTGTCGCTCGCCGAATGAATCCCGATGAACGCATGCCCGGCCTTGATCCAATCCACCAGACCTTGCGGGTCGGGAATCGGCAAATCCCCCGTCGCGCTGGCGAAAACCACCCCATCGTAATTCTTCAACGACTCCGGGGACAGCTTTTGCAGCGCGTCCTTGAGGGCTTGCTGCCAGACTGGGTCGCCTTGCTTGCCGGCCGGTTGCTGCACATAGTCCACCGTGAATTCCCCGCTCTGCCGACCCAGTTGCGCTATAACTTTTTCCAAATTCGGTATCGAGCTGTGCCGGAAGCCGGTCGTGGTGGTAACCACCAGCAGGTTTTTCGGCGCGGCCGACAACGTGGTCGCCGTCAGCGCGGCCATCAGACAGGTGGGGAGGAGTTTCATTTTTTGTTAGGATTGAATTGAACTGGGTTGTGGCCCAGGGATGTCCCGTGCGGGAAACGGCAGGCCAAGCCGTGCGCAACCTACATGCCAAATTCGATAACGCAAGCACGGCTGGGGTCGGCGGCTGGGGTCAGTCCTCGCATGGTAACATTTCTTTTGACTTGAGCGAAGGCCATGGCACTATTGACGGCATGGCTAGGCCGTTACGATTCGTGTATCCCGGCGCGGTGTACCACATCATGGCACGGGGCAATGGGGGCGAAGCGATTTTTCTCACCAAGGAGGACCATTTGATGTTTCTCTATTGGCTGGGGCGGGTTTGCGAGAGCCATGGTTGGCGCGTTCACGCCTGGGTATTGATGGGCAACCATTTTCATTTGCTACTGGAAACACCGGAACCCAATCTGGTGTCCGGGATGAAGCTGTTACTGGGGGCGTTCAGTCAGGGGTGGAACCGCCGCCATCAACGCCGGGGACACGTTTTCCAAGGTCGCTACAAGTCCATCCCGGTTGCCGGTGAGCGGGCGTCCGACCCGTTTCAATTTCGCATCGTGGCCGACTATATCCATCTGAATCCGGCGCGGGCTGGGCTCGCCGGGGGGCGTCGTGGCAAACTCGCTGCATACCCGTGGAGCAGCCTGCCGGCCTACCTTCACGAGCGGGGACCGAAGTGGCTTGTCTGCGAGCGGGTGCTGGCGGCTTTCGAACTGGCTCAAGATGATCGTGGCCGCCGGGCATATGCTACCTATCTGGAGCAACGCGCCAGGCAGGACGGCGGAGGCTTGTCAGAACCAGCCATGGCCGCGCTGCGGCGCGGTTGGTATCTGGGCGATGACACATTCCGCGACCGACTGTTAAAGCTAGTGAAGAAAGGATCAAAAGGGCTGCGCAACCAAGGCAGCCACAGCGGGTCGGCACTCACCGCTCACGGAGAGGCCGAAGCAACACGCCTTGTAACAGATGGCATGCGGGTGTTGGGTCTGACCAATGATGGCCACTGGCCAGGCAATGCCCGCAAAGGCGACCCACACAAAACCGCGTTGGCAACCCTGATCAAAACCCGCACCTGCGTCTCTAACGAATGGTTGGCCAGGTGCCTGAACATGGGCCACAATCGCTCGGTGAGCCGCCTCATCCGGCAAGGTAAAGACCAGCGCGAAGTCCTGAAACTGTACAGCCAATTGGCGAAAATGTTACCATGCGAGGACTGACCCCTTTAGTTGCATTTCTCGGTGGTTCCCGCTGGAAAGACCGCTTCGACGACGAGATTCTCGCCGCCGCGCCGGCGTGGGTGGCCAAGGTGAGGGACTTGCAGATGGAAACCAGCGGGGCGGATACGCAGGAGACGTTCACGCTGCGGGGCACGGTGCGGAACGAAGCAACCGAGGTAAGCCTCTGGCAAAGCGGAGGGCAGTGGGACATTGAGACCACCTGCACGTGTGAGACCGGCAGCTTCTGCCACCATGCGGCGGCGGTGTTGATCCGGGCCGCGAAGGAACGCGACCCGCAACGGCTGCTCGGCCACAGCGTGGCCGCAGCCGTGACGGCGGCTCTGGCGAGTGCGCGCGACTTGCCCAAGGCGCCGCTGCCGGACCGGCCATGGCTCGCGCCGGACCCACGCTTTGAGTTGCACGTCACCCGCGGGCCGACCGACCGCACGACGCGGTTGTTGCTGCAATCGCTGGGCCTGGCGGCACCCGAGCAATGGATTTTCGCCGAGGCGGTGGTGAATTACGACGGCCATAGTAGTCCGTTGCGCGCGTCCGCGCCGGAGTGGGTCAGCACGGTCGAGCAGGGCGACGGCCAAACGGCGCTGCTGAAACATGATGCGGGCGCGGAAAACACGGCCACCCAACAACTCCGCGATACCGGCCTGTCCTCGCTGCAGGCGAATCCCGCGTGGCGGTTTCTGCTCAACCTCAAGTCCCGTGAAGCCACCCACCCGCATGCCCCGGACCGTTGGTTCCCCGATCCGGCTCGCGTGCCCATCGATGAGTTTTGGTATCAATTTCGCGGCGAAAGGGTCGCCCGGCTCGAATCCCTCGGCTGGCGCGTCACCATCGATGACAGCGTCGGCCACCGCGTCATTGATGCCGATCCGGCAAAGTGGGATAGCGCGCTGGAGCCGGGGCACGGCGGCTGGTTCAGCCTGTCGGTGGGCTTCGAGGTGGCGGGCGAGCGCCACGACCTGCTGCCGATCCTGGCAGGTTTGTTAGAAAGCGATTTTCTGGAAGAGACATTGGACAGGCCTAACAATGGTCATGTGTACGCGCCATTGCCGAATGGCGTCGCGCTGCGACTGCCGGTGGGCCGGGTGCGGATGATTCTCCAGCACCTCGCGGCATTGCTCGACCCGAAGTTTCCCGAACGTACCCGCCTGCACGCGCTGGACGCCGCGGCACTCGGGGGATTGAGCGGGCTGGAGCTCACGCCGCCACCGGAACTGGCCGCGCTGGCTGCCAGGCTGCGGGATTTTTCCGGCATTGATGCGGTGGCTCTGCCGACGGGAGTCCATGCCACCTTGCGCGATTACCAACTTGCCGGGTTTTACTGGATGCAATTTCTGGCGCGCCACGGCCTGCACGGGATTCTGGCCGACGACATGGGTCTCGGCAAAACCCTGCAAACCCTGGCGCACATTCTAACCGAAAAGCTGGCCGGCCACTCGGGCGGCAAGCCGGTGCTGGTGGTGGCGCCCACCTCGGTGGTGCCCAACTGGCGGGCGGAGGCGCACAAGTTCACGCCCGGCCTGCGCGTGCTGGTGCTCAACGGGCCGGAACGCAAACAATACTTCCGTTCGATCCCGCACGCGGATCTGGTTCTAACATCCTTTGCGCTGTTGCAACGGGACATCGACAAACTGCGCGCTGTGGCGTTCCATCTGGTGGTGCTGGATGAGGCGCAAAACATCAAGAATCCCCATGCCAAGGTGGCGCAAGCGGCCTGCAAACTCGATGCCAGCCACCGCCTGTGCCTGTCCGGCACGCCGATAGAAAACCACCTCGGCGAGTTGTGGAGTTTGTTGCGTTTTCTCATACCGGGGTTTCTGGGCAGCGAGGAAGCGTTCAACGCCCGCTTTCGCAAACCCATTGAAAAAGATGGCGACGCGGAACGCAACGAGGTGCTCAAGCGCCGCGTGGCGCCGTTGATTCTGCGCCGCACCAAGGACCAGGTGGCCAAGGAATTGCCGCCGAAAACCGAACTGGTGCACCTCATCGAACTGCACACCACCCAAAAAGACCTCTACGAAACCGTGCGCGCCAGCATGGACAAACGCGTGCGCCAGGCCATCGCCGCCCGCGGCATCGGCCAGTCACAGATTGTCTTCCTCGATGCCCTGCTCAAACTCCGCCAGATTTGTTGTGATCCGCGCCTGCTGCCGGAGGATTTCTCCCACCACGTCCGCGAATCCGCCAAGCTGGATTTTCTAACAGACCTGTTGCAGGTGCTCATCGAGGAAGGCCGGCGCATCCTGTTGTTTTCGCAATTCACCAGCATGCTCGCACTCATCGAGGAGCATCTGGTTCACGCGCACATCCCCTATCTCAAGCTCACCGGTGCTTCCAAAGACCGCGGCAAATTGGTAGAAGATTTCCTAACCGGCAGGGTCCCGTTGTTTCTCATCTCGCTCAAGGCCGGCGGCACCGGCCTCAATCTAACCGCCGCGGACACCGTCATCCACTACGACCCGTGGTGGAACCCGGCCGCCGAAGCGCAGGCGACCGACCGCGCCTATCGGATCGGGCAGGACAAGCCGGTGTTTGTGCACAAGTTGCTGTGCCAGGACACCGTGGAAGAACGCATCCACAAACTCCAACAGGACAAGGGCAAGCTCGCCGCAGGCATCCTCGCCGGCGCGGACCTCGCCGCCACCCTCGACCCCGCTACGCTGCGCGCCTTGTTGGACCCGTAGGCAACCACGGAATGGCTTGGCAAGCGGCTGGCCATGAGGCAAAGTATCCAAAATCAACGTCATGAAATCATCCACGCGATCGGTTCTTCACCCCTTGTTTGTTCTCATGTTGACTGCGGCCGGTGCGGCAGCGGCGAACCCGCTCGATCTATCAGGATCATGGAGGTTTGCGCTGGATGCGCCGGATCTCGGCATCAGGTGCCAGCCGGACCAATGGAAATTTCCGGACGTCATCAAGCTGCCCGGCATCCTAACGGCGCAGGGGTTTGGCTACGCGCCCACGTTCAAGACCGCATGGACCGGCGACGGTTGGCGCTACCCACAGATGTTCAAGGAGTGGCAGGCGGACGCTAACTTCAAGTTTCCTTTCTTCCTGCAGCCGCCCAAGCACTACGTCGGTGCCGCATGGTATCAGCGCGACATCGCCATCCCGCAGGACTGGAAGGGAGGCGGCGCAGTGCTTCATCTGGAACGCGTCCACTGGCACAGCACGTGCTGGATCGACGGCAGGGAGGTTGGCACGGGCGACTCGCTCGGCACGCCGCATGAGTTTGAGCTGGGGAATCTAACACCCGGCAAGCATGTGCTCACCCTGCGCATCGACAACCGCATCGGCGAGGTCGACGTCGGCCCGCTGAGCCACAGCGTGACCGACCACACGCAGGGGAATTGGAACGGGGTGGTGGGAAAAATCGAATTGCGCCCGGTGCCGCAGTTGCGAATTGCGGGGGTGGGAGTTTTCCCGTCCACCCACAAGGTCAAGATCGTGGTTGATCTAACGAACCGCCAATTTGACCCGGTGGCAGGCAAACTCGTTGCCAAGGTCATCGATTCTAGCAATGGCAAGACTCTCGGCACGGCCGAGGCCGCGATCAGCTATCCCCGCGGCACCAACGCCGATGGCAGCCATATCCTGGTGGCCCGTGACCAGCAAACGCTCGAATGCCAACTGGAAGCGCCACTGGCAGGTTGGAATGAATTCGCGCCCAATCTCTATCAGGTAAAGGTGGAGGTCCGGGCGGGTGATGGCGCGGCCGACACCCGAGTGGCCAGCTTCGGTTTCCGCGAGGTCGGCACCAAGGACGGGCGTATCACGCTCAACGGTCAAAAAATCTTCCTGCGCGGCACGCTGGAGTGCTGCATCTTTCCTCTAACCGGCCACCCGCCCACCGATGTCGAATCATGGCGGCGCATCGTGCGCATCAGCAAGGCGCACGGATTGAACCACATCCGCTTCCACTCGTGGTGTCCGCCGGAGGCAGCCTTTCAGGCAGCGGACGAACTCGGGTTTTACTATCAGGTGGAGGTGTCGTCGTGGGCGCCGGAGATTGGCAGCGGCAAACCGCTCGATACGTGGCTTGAAGCCGAGAGCCTCCGCATGCTCGCTGTCTATGGCAACCATCCGTCGTTTTTGCTGATGGCCTATGGCAACGAGCCGGGCGGCCGCAACCACGCCAAATGGCTGCAAGACTGGGTGGCACGGCGCAAAGCGGCAGATCCGCGGCGCCTCTACACCACGGCGTCCGGTTGGCCGCTGATGCCCGGCAGCGATTTCCACAGCTCGCCTGACCCGCGGATCCAGGGCTGGGGACAGGGCTTGCGGTCCATCATCAACGGCCAGGCGCCGCGCACGGATTTCGATTGGTCGGGGTTTGTGAAAAAACACTCCGACGCGCCGGTCATCTCCCATGAGATCGGCCAGTGGTGCGTCTATCCGAAGTTTGACGAGATCAAGAAATACACCGGCTACTTCAAGGCCCACAATTTTAAAATATTCGAAGAGTCCGCGCGGCGGGCAGGATTGATAGATCAGTCCGGGGACTTCGTGAAGGCCTCCGGCAAGCTGCAGGCGCTCGCCTACAAGCACGACATCGAGGCGGCGCTGCGCACGCCTGGCTTCGGCGGTTTCCAATTGTTGGACCTGCACGATTTTCCCGGCCAGGGGACCGCCTTGGTCGGCGTGTTGGATGCGTTCTGGGATGAAAAGGGTTATATCAGCCCTGCGGAATTCAGCAGGTTCTGCGGCCCGGTCGTGCCGCTGGCACGCCTGAAGAAGATGGTCATGACCACGGCCGAAACGCTGGAGGCGGATATCGAACTCGCCCACTTCGGGCCGCAGGAATTCAAGGCACTCGGCCTGGCCTGGCAACTGGCAACAACCGATGGCACGGTCATCACCCGCGGCACCCTGCCCGACCGCTATTTGGCGGCGGGCGATCTCTATCAGATCGGCCGGATCCGGGTGCCGCTCGACAAAGTGCAAGCGCCGGCCAAACTGCAACTCACGGTGGCGGCAGCGGGCGGACAGTTTTCCAATGCCTGGGAGGTTTTCGTCTATCCGGCCGACACTGTCCCGGCGACCCCATCCGGGCTGGTGGTCACCCGCGACGTGGGTGAAGCAAAAGCCGCCTTGGCGCAGGGTGGCCGCGTGTTGTGGTTGCCGCAGGCGAACCAGGTCCGTAACGATCAGGCCCGCCCCTTGGTCGCGGGATTTTCCCCGATCTTCTGGAACACGGCCTGGACCAACTGGCAAGCACCGCACACCCTCGGCATCTTGTGCGATCCCAAGCACCCCGCCCTGGCCGCCTTTCCCACCGATTTCCACAGCAACTGGCAGTGGTGGGAAATCCAACAAAACGCCCAGCCGTTCATTCTAACGGAATTGCGCGAGGTCAAGCCGATCGTGCAGGTCATCGACGACTGGTTCACCAACCGCAAGTTGGGCTATGTGTTTGAGGCGCAGGTGGGCACGGGCAAGCTGCTGGCATGCAGCGCCGATCTCAGCACCCGCCTCGACCAGCGCCCGGCCGCCCGCCAGTTGTTGGTCTCGTTGTTGGAATACATGGCCAGCAAGAGGTTCTCGCCGACGGTCAACCTCACGCCCGAGGCCATCGCAAGCCTGATCAAACCCTAACAACCAAAAGCACCCGACATGAAACACCACCTTGCCACACTTTTCGCCCTGTGCGCCACCCTGACGGTGGCGGCGGAAACCGCCGCCCCACCACCGCCTGAACTCGGCATTCTAACACCCAAGCCCGGCCCCGCCCCGCGTCTCAACGGCCCCACGATCCACGGCGCCCGTCCCGGCAACCCGTTTCTTCACCGCATCGCCTGCCAGGGCCAGCGGCCGATGCAATTCAGCGCCGATGGTCTGCCCGCGTCACTGAGCCTCGATCCAGACACCGGCATCATCACCGGCACCACTCCCGTGGCCGGCACCTACCGCGTCACGCTGCGCGCGAAAAACGCCAGCGGCGAGGTCTCGCGATTGTTCCGCATCGTCGCGGGTGAGACGCTCGCCCTCACCCCGCCCATGGGCTGGAACCATTGGTACACCCACTATGACCGCATCACCGACAAGTTGATGCGCGAAGCGGCGGAGGTCATGATCTCCAGCGGCATGGCGGATGTGGGCTATCAATACGTCAACATCGACGATTGTTGGATGAACGCGCCGGCCAACAAGGACCCGCTGCGCGTCGGTCCGTTGCGCGACGCGCAGGGCAACATGGTTCCTAACAAGCACTTCCCGGACATGCGGGCGCTGACCGACTTCGTCCACGGCAAAGGCCTCAAAGCCGGGCTGTACACCTCCCCCGGGCGCCTCACCTGTGGCGGCTTTGCCGGTTCCTATGGGCATGAACGACAGGATGCCGAGCAGTATGCCGGTTGGGGTTTTGATTTTCTCAAATACGATTGGTGTTCCTACGACAGCATTGCGGAAAAAGGCGATCCCGCGGCGCCGGGCGTCCCCCATTGGGGCCAAGGTGGTGCCAAACTGCCGGTGTTGAAATATCCCTATCAACTCATGGGTGACATCCTCAAACAACAGAAGCGCGACATCATTTTCAATCTCTGCCAATACGGCAAGGGCAACGTCTGGGAATGGGGCGCGGAGGTCGGCGGGCACAGCTGGCGCACTGCGGGCGACCTGGGTTTCGAACTCAACCGCATCACCGAGGTGGCGCTCAAGAATGCGGGTTACCGGGCATGGTCAAAGCCCGGCTCATGGAATGACCCGGATTACATCCAGATCGGCCAAATCGGCAAGGCCAGCGGCATGGGCCAACCCGAGCCGTGCCCGATCAGCCCCAACCAACAATATTCCTACATGTCGCTGTGGTCGCTGATGGCCGCGCCGCTGATATTCAGCGGTGACATGGGCAAGCTCGACGAATTCACCATCAATGTCCTCTGCAACCCGGAAGTCATTGACATCAACCAGGATGCTCTCGGCCAGTGCGGTAGCGTCGCCGTGCTCAACGAAAAAACCTATCTGATGGTCAAGGACCTCGAGGATGGCGGCAAGGCCGTCGGACTGTTCAACCGCGGCGACGTGCCCGCAGAGGTGACCGCTGCCTGGGCCGTCCTCGGTCTATCCGGGCCGATGAAAGTCCGTGATGTGTGGCGCCAAAAAGACCTCGGCGGCGCCAATTCCTCCTATACTGCGGTCGTGCCCCGGCATGGGGTGGTGATGTTGCGCCTGTCCAAGGGCGATGGAGGCGAAGGCCAATAAGGGGAGGTCGGTGGCAGGCCATTAACACTTGGCAGCCGCGCGAGAATATCTGTCGCATTGTAGCGGCGCGTCTATGACCGCCGGCGACCATGAACTGCCAATGAACCCGCGTTTCAGGCTAGCGTCAGCTCATTCGCATCGACGCTCACAGAGCGCCGCTACAACGCTGCTCAGATGCCTTGCGACAGTTATTATTGCGTGGGCACACAGGGTCGAGGGAGGATCGGAATCCGCCTCTCCTTGGTCAATGGGCCACCTTCAGCCTGTCGCGATTTTGCGCTTTGCGGGCGGGCGGATTTGGCATTGAATCCACGCATGATTGACATGTTGGTGCGATTGTACGATTTGCCGGATAGTGCCGAGATGTATCGCGAGGTGGCGGCCAAGGGCGTGACCCTGCGGCGGGCCCGTGCCTTTGAAAAACATACCGTGGCCGGCTTTGCCAGGGAACAGTTCTCGGCCAAATGGGTCAGCGAGATCGAGGTCGCCCTCAGCCGCCAACCGGTTGCCTGCTTCATCGCCACCCGCGACCAACAAGTCCTCGGCTTCGCTTGTTTTGACACCACCATGCGCGGATTTTTCGGCCCCACCGGTGTGGTGGAGAGTGCCCGCGGCCTGGGCGTGGGCAAGGCGTTGCTGTTCAAGGCGCTGGAGGCGCTGCGCGAACTCGGCCACGCCTATGCCATCATCGGCGGCGTGGGTCCCAAGGATTTTTACGCCAATGCCTGCGGAGCCACCGAGATTCCAGGCAGTGATCCGGGCGTTTACGCCGATATCCTGCCCTGAGCCACCGTCGCCATCACCGCCGCGGCCAATCCTGTTCAATTAGCACCCAACGAGGAGAAACCCCAAGCATCGTGATCGTTTCCAATTTGGATTGATGACAATGCAAAGGAGGGTGGCACCCCAACAACTCGACCAAGAAATGGCTTTGAGATGCTAATTGAACCGGATTGACCGCCCTGGCGGCCTCACCCCGGCAAGTAACCCAACACGCTTCAGGCCCGCCCACCCTCACCCCGGCGGCCCGCACCGCCAATTCGTGAATTAATTGTAATTATTTATTTGACTCCCAATTGAAATCCGGCTAATGGATAAACCGTTAGCCCGCGATCCGGGCTGCGGCCGGAATCCAGGAGGCAGCAACCGGGCCCGTCCTTGATTGATAGAAACGAACCCCAAATCATGAAAACACAAGCCACTTCAATCCAACAAAACCGCAGTGGAAGGCGCCGGCCCGGCATTGGCCATAGCCTGCTAGCTGACATCCCCGCAGGCTTCCGACTGGCGCTGCGCACCCCGGCGGCGTCACGGGGTGGCACCCACAGACACGCTTCCGGCAATCGCGCGTTGATGGATTTGGCGGCGCTTGGCAAGCGCCTGAAATGGGTCGGATTATTGGCACCGCTGCTGTGGGCGGCCTCAGCCTCCGCGGAAAACTACAGCGGGCTGATTCACACCGCGGAGGGCGGCGCGGTGCTCACGACGCCGGCCGGCAGCCAGACGCTGATGATATCCAACATTGGCAGCAG